>NZ_KV917377.1:0-246554 GCF_002019705.1 Shouchella patagoniensis
TCCGGTGGCAATGGCAAAGAGGTCACACCCGTTCCCATGCCGAACACGGCCGTTAAGCTCTTTTGCGTCGATGGTAGTTGGGGGCTTCCCCCTGTGAGAGTAGAACGTTGCCGGACTTACATAATTTGTTCCACAGTAGCTCAGTGGTAGAGCTATCGGCTGTTAACCGATCGGTCGCAGGTTCGAATCCTGCCTGTGGAGCCATTACCACGGAGAGCTGTCCGAGCTGGCCGAAGGAGCACGATTGGAAATCGTGTAGGCGGTGTAAAACCGTCTCGAGGGTTCGAATCCCTCGCTCTCCGCCAGATATTATTTATACATAGCATATACAGCATAAAAAATAACAAAGGCCCGTTGGTCAAGCGGTTAAGACACCGCCCTTTCACGGCGGTATCACGGGTTCGAATCCCGTACGGGTCACCATAAATGGAGGATTAGCTCAGCTGGGAGAGCACCTGCCTTACAAGCAGGGGGTCGGCGGTTCGATCCCGTCATCCTCCACCATAAAAAATATATTATAACGTCGCGGGGTGGAGCAGTCTGGTAGCTCGTCGGGCTCATAACCCGAAGGTCGGTGGTTCAAATCCGCCCCCCGCAACCAAATTAAATTCTTATTATAATGGTCCGGTAGTTCAGTTGGTTAGAATGCCTGCCTGTCACGCAGGAGGTCGCGGGTTCGAGTCCCGTCCGGACCGCCATTTTAATAAGGCTCAGTAGCTCAGTTGGTAGAGCAACGGACTGAAAATCCGTGTGTCGGCGGTTCGATTCCGTCCTGAGCCACCATGATTATTGGTTATTTGCCGGTCTAGCTCAATTGGTAGAGCAACTGACTTGTAATCAGTAGGTTGGGGGTTCAAGTCCTCTGGCCGGCACCACTTATCAAAAAAGTTGTTGACAAAATCTCCAATATTGTATATGATAAGTATTGTCTTTTCAAGTGGAGGGGTAGCGAAGTGGCTAAACGCGGCGGACTGTAAATCCGCTCCCTCCGGGTTCGGCGGTTCGAATCCGTCCCCCTCCACCATTTTTAAAGGGGTATAGTTTAATGGTAAAACGAAGGTCTCCAAAACCTTTGATGTGGGTTCAATTCCTACTACCCCTGCCAATTTATTTTATAAAAAGTATATATTAATATGGCGGTTGTGGCGAAGTGGTTAACGCACCGGATTGTGATTCCGGCATTCGTGGGTTCAATTCCCATCAGCCGCCCCATTTTATTGGGCTATAGCCAAGCGGTAAGGCAACGGATTTTGATTCCGTCATTCCCTGGTTCGATCCCAGGTAGCCCAGTCATATGCGGAAGTAGTTCAGTGGTAGAACATCACCTTGCCAAGGTGGGGGTCGCGGGTTCGAATCCCGTCTTCCGCTCTTCTATTGAGGCGGCATAGCCAAGTGGTAAGGCACGGGTCTGCAAAACCCTTATCACCGGTTCAAATCCGGTTGCCGCCTCCAAACAACTTAATAAGATGTTATCATTATAGTTCTTATATATGCCGGGGTGGTGGAATTGGCAGACACACAGGACTTAAAATCCTGCGGTAGGTGACTACCGTGCCGGTTCAAGTCCGGCCCTCGGCACCATTTTGATACATTAATTATTTGCGCCCGTAGCTCAATTGGATAGAGTACTTGACTACGAATCAAGCGGTTAGAGGTTCGACTCCTCTCGGGCGCGTCTAAAAAAACTAGCTATTATATAGCTGGTTTTTTTGTTTTTTTTATAATCGCTCTCTTTATAAACTAACTGCACTTATTAAGGGCAGATTTTTAAGTGGGAGAGTGATGTTTTATGAGTAATCAACAAATAAACAATGAAACTGAATTTCTAGATATGAAGGAGAATTTACAACAAATTGAAGCGGCCCGTGTTGTTTACATTGATGATTTTATTCCGGAAGGGGAAGAGGAATCCGATCAAACTAGTTATTTTGAACAGGCTCTTGGGACAGGGAATGTTAAACTTATTTTAGGGCCTAAGCGTTATTATGCAACAGTTAAACTACCAAGCCGTACAATCATAGAAGGTCAAGGGATGGAGTTAACTACAATTCAGACGCCTAATAATGCACCTGATTTCGAATGGACCGTTTCTGTAAAAGATAAGGAAAACGGAGCGGAATATATTGTTGTTAGGGATTTGAGTTTAGATGGTAACCGAAGAAGAGGTTCTGAACCAGCGGGGGGAAGCCGTTCTAGTTGTTTGACCTATCACGGTGTTAAGTATGGCTGGGTGAGTAATGTTTTTGCTTACAACAGTTCACTGCATGGTTTCGATGTTACTTCAACAGGTCTTGATTATCACTATGGCGGAGATGGAACGGTTGATACTGGCCCATCACAATATGTATGGATTGATTCATGTAAGGCAACTGATTGGATTGACGATGGGTTTACTACACATCATAGCGAATTTATTACGATTTCTAATTGTTATGCATATGATCCTAATAACAGAGGAAATTGCAACGCGATCGAAATTGATGATGGTAGTCGCCATGTGATGTTAACAAACAATTACTCTAAAGGTTGTTACGGGGGTATTGAAGTAAAGGCACATGCTAATTCTAGTGCTGCAAGTAATGTTCATATTATGGGTCACATCTCGCGGGAAGATACGCGAAGCTATAACTTCCGCCATATTGGTCATCATACGGCTGATGATCCTGATTCTACAACCGCGTTTCATTTAACGGCAACAAACTTAGTTTCGCTCCACCCGAACAATAAGAAGGGATTTCAAAATAATACAGATCCTCGTGCTTTGGTTATTAGTGCTTATACAAACGTGAGCATTACTAATTTTACGGCAATTGGAGATTTGGATTATAATTTCGGCAATACACCAGTAGTGGCAATTCAATATAAAGCGAAGAACGTTTCTTTAAATGGCTTTAATATCAGCCAGTTTAATAATGCGAGTGATGCGATTATTGTGTTTGGAGGAGGTAACAGAGGCGATCAAATCTCCTTAAGCAATATTAATATTTACGATACAGGTGTAAATAATGGGATTTATATTGGAAGTGGACATGGCAAAGTAACGATTGCAAACGTAAATGCGATCAATTCAAAAGGGGAGGGCAGCAATGCTGTAGAAACCGCAACCAATTCAGTTAATATTAGTGGCATTTCTACTACAGGATATCAGAATGCGGTTCGAAGTGCAGGTGTTAATTACGTAGAGCCTATTACCGTTATTAAGGGAGGAGCTCGGATCGCATCAAGCACTGGAGAACCAACTCATGATCAATCAATCATTTTATCAAGTACGTCTTCACCGACAGCATCAGGATCAAAAACAATTGTTGCAGCATCATCCAACTCACACGCTGAAGGAGAAGGGTCAGTTGTTTTGGGAAGTGCAGGTAACTCTAGAGCAAGAGGACCTCGTAGTAGCATTATTAGCTCCAGTGGTGCCTCTGCAGGCCAACCAAATGGTTGTTTTGGGTCGATGGTATTAGCAAGTAATCTAACGGTCAATCCAGAAAGCTATTCTGTTGTTGGTGGTTACGGAGCTTCAGGAAATGCGAGCAGCGCAAATCGAAAGTGGGAACTAAATAGTCGCACCGGTGGAGTAACCGCGGTAGGGCAATTTTCTGGTGGTAGTAGTTTTTCAGATTACGCTGAGTTCTTTGAGAGCATGAATGGGGACTCAATTGAGACAGGTATGCTTGTTACTCTTGATGAAGATAAAATACGACTAGCTGAAAATGGAGATGATATTCTTGGTGTTATTTCTGAGACAGCAGCTGTTGTATTAGGTAGTGCAGCTTATCACTGGCAAGGGAGATTTTTAACAAATGAGTTTGGCGGAAAAGTATATGAACCTCAATCTGTACGGACGTATGATGTTGACGAAGAAGGAAATACACTTACTACGTACTCAGAGGAAGTAGTTCACTTGCCGTTAGAGAACCCAAAATATGATCCAAGCTATGAATATAAAGCTCGTAGTGAACGACCAGAATGGAATATCGTTGGTCTAACGGGCCAAGTGTTTGTTCGTGTAAATGAAGACGTACAAGCTGGTGATTGGTTAGCAGCTAAATCAGGAATTGGTGTACCGGCGACGCAAGGGAATGTTAAAGCGATGCGAATGACAAAAGCATATGATGAAGCTGATGGATATGGCATTGCCCTTTGTTTTATAAAATAAACGTTTAATAGGGGGAAGCGAAGAGCTGTTCAATATAGCTTTTCGGTTTTTTATAATAAAAAACAACTATTTAAATGAAAACTATTGACGTTATGATAAGTACATGGTATATTAGTTCTTGTCAGTTGGTGATTACAACAAAGTCATTAGCAACTACATATGCCGGTGTGGCGGAATTGGCAGACGCGCACGACTCAAAATCGTGTTCCTCTGGAGTGCCGGTTCGACCCCGGCCACCGGTATCCTTTAAGTCAATTGTGGCGGTCTCTAGCGGAAGTTAGGGATCGCTTTTTTGCGTACAATCTGACGTAAAATAGTCGTGTGCCTACCGTCTCTCTTTAAGCGAAAAGGGGAGGCGGTTTTTTGTCGTCTAGGCGTAGAAACGTTTTAATCGGTCATGAACTCGATATCGTCGAACAAACTTTAACCAGCGCGGTTTTATCGTACGACAAAGCGCTCGATTTATTTATTGCGGACGCGAAAAGGAAGGCTCTACGTGATTTTACGATTGTTTATTATCGTAGAGAATGTAACGATTTTCGCGGGTATCTCGTTCAACAAGAGCACGATTTATTTATACATGAGGTTACGCGAGAAATTATAAATAACTACGTTGAGGATATGCAGATGGTACGGAAATTAAAAGCTGCCACTATAAATACGAAGCTAAGGTCGATCAGAGCATTCTTCGGGTGGCTCTATAAAAGTAAGTATATCGTCAGTAACCCTATGGAAAGGTACCCGTTAATGCGCGAAAGGACGGGGAAGGTAGAAACTTTCTCTCTTAAACAATTAAAGCAATTGTTGAACGCGCCGGATAGAAGAACCTTTACAGGCCAAAGAGACTACACGTTCTTACTCTTACTACTAGAGACAGGGATACGCTTAAACGAAGCTGCTGGAATATTAGTAGAGGACGTCAAGTTAAGCGAGGGTCAAATTTTTATACGTAATACTAAGAATCACTTTCACAGATATGTACCTATTCAAGCCAAAATGAAAGAGCAGCTAAGAAGGTATTTAAAATTAAGGGGGTCGTGCGAGACTGAGCACTTGTTTGTAACTATTGATGAAACTCAACTGAAAAGAGGGGCAATGCAAAAGATCGTAGCTCATTACGGAGAGAAAGCAAAAATTAAAGGCGTAAGATGCTCTCCTCATACTATGCGTCATACATTCGCGAAAATGTGTGTAATGAATGGTGCCGGTATATTCGAGTTACAGAAAATACTAGGACACTCAACTATGGAAATGGTAAGAGTTTACGTCAACTTGTATTCAAGCGAAGTGAATGATAAGCATAAAAGTTTTTCGCCATTAAACAATTTGTAAACAAAAAAAAGAGGCGCACCCTTAATGCTAGTTGTTGGAGCAACTGGCGGGCACACACTCTCATAATCGTTCTTTTATTGTATCAATTTTTAAAAATTAGGTCAATAGAAGTTTATTAAGTGATGCTATTTTTAGGAAGCGCCCTCGCCCGGAGGGATACGAATGTACATAACGAAGCTAAAAGATTACGCAACCCACGCGGACGTGGCGGAACTCAACACGACCATTTACGCGGCACTAGATGACCAAACGTTACCACTAAACGCGACCGATCACGCTTTACTACGTCTTCTCGGCGGCCACTCCTGTCGCGTACCTGGCGTAAGTTGGCTGCGAGTCGATACGATGGCGCGGATAATGGAGCGTTCAGATCGGACCATCAGACGTTCACTCGCGCGGCTTGTTGACTGCGGCATCATCGAACGTTTTAAGGTCGGGAAGCTCGCGGTTGTCCGTATCCTGTCCGTTGAAGTGTCCGCGCCGGAAATCGCCGAAACTAGCGTCGTTAAAAGGGATCTATCGGTAATTTCGCGGACTGAAACAACTTTAAGCAGCGAAGCACATAAAAGCGTTAGTAAAGACGTAGCGCGCGAGGGGAATGCTGACGCCATAAACGAAGTCTTGCCTGCCGACTTTACGCCTGACTACGTTTCTCCTGCGATTATAAAGACGTTGGCCCCGTTCTTTGGGGCGGAGAAGATAAGCAAGATACATCAACGTATCCAGCTTGCGTATGATAAGGCTGCGTTGTTGGCGCCGTTGAAGGACTACGACGGGCTTGTTTGCAGAACGCTAAAAACGGTAGTCTTCGCAATGAAAACGAACCGCGTCAAAGGTGATCTATATGCGTACGTTTATGGGACTTTCCGGAATGTGCTGACGGTGCAAAAGCGACAGGAAGTCCGGGAGAGGCAGCCGTTTGCCGCGTGGATGGGATAATAATGGAGTTAACGTCATAGTTGCGTCTAGTTTCGTCCTGTAAGCGTCTGGTAATAGTGGTATTTGTTAGGTTTTGTTTGTGGTACAATTGTGAATATAAAACATATTGTGGAGGTTTTTATGGAGAGACAAGGCGTTGATAAATCATTATGGATATCAGGATGGATTTTATTAGTTGGCGGTGTTATAACTGGCCTAATTATTGGTTTTACGCTTAAGTTAGATTTCGGGCTCTCTGAATCGCTTCTCAACACGGAAGCGCCTGAAATAAATCATCCATTTAGATGGGCGTATGCTGCAATAATCATAGTAATTACCGGAGCACTTGGCGCAATACTTATGGGTTTATCTGAACTAATACTTAATCAAAGAAACAAAATGCATCTATTTGAAAACTCGATGAAGGATCTTAGGAGATCTTTTGCCGAGAAAGACTAAAAACCCCCAAAACGGAGGTTTAGTATAACTGATTAAAATTTTATTTTGTTCACTGCGGTATACTCACTGATATTTTTTGCGATGCCTTTTGATGTTAGGTGTGTGTATTTTTCAATCATACGTAAATCTTTATGACCTAATATCATTTGTAAGTGTCGAGTATCCCCTCCGTTTTCTAGAAAGTGAGTAGCCGCAGTGTGGCGAAATAAATGTGGATAAACATTCTTTTTGATACCTGATCTTAACGCGTACCTTTTAAGCTGCTTTCTAAAATGTTCTGGAGGTAGAGGTGTGCCGTAGTCGGTTAAGAATAAATGATCACTTTGGAAAGTGGCAGTTAACTTGTTCATTTTCTTTATTAAATGAATTGTTCTTTCTTGTAGAGGGATAACTCTAGGTAGGGCATTTTTCGAATTTCCTGCTCTTATTGTGAAAAATCCGTTTTGAGTATCCACACTATGTAATTTGGCTGTTAAGGCCTCGTTAATCCGACACATAGAGTCCAGAAGGAAAGTCATAAGCACATAATTTCTAAAGTCTGGGAAGTTAGAGCGATCCACCTCGCAGAATAGTTTATTTAATTCATCAATCGATAGTATTTCGATATCATTTTCGGTATATTTTATTGACCTCATTTTAGCAAGCTTCAAT
The DNA here is from genome assembly GCF_002019705.1 of Shouchella patagoniensis. Classification (GTDB taxonomy): domain Bacteria; phylum Bacillota; class Bacilli; order Bacillales; family Bacillaceae_D; genus Shouchella; species Shouchella patagoniensis. Next base: position 7,517 of record NZ_KV917377.1, read on the forward strand.
TCTTCGCCGTAATGCTTGCTTACTAAGAAGTCGATAAAGTTATTAACGTTCTTTCGGACGTCATCCGCGTAAGAAGGGGAAAGGCCCACTTTTTTATTTTTTGAAGCAAAAGGGTTATTTCGACCGTGTGTGTGACTTTCTAGCATGTAAATTATAAATGCTTTCATATTAGTCATTGTCAATTCTGATACATCTCTCGGTAAATTGGTAACATCTAGGAACTCGGTGAGTACTTTTAAATTATTCTTGTACTTAGCTAGAGTATTCTGACTGACGTTTCTGACCTTTTTATCAATTATAAACTCCTCTATTAAGTATTCTAAGTCAGTGTTCTTCTTGATTTTCTTTAGTCTAGGTAGTTTTCTATGGTTGATTTGCATAATAACTTCATCCTCATATTTAACGGTTTCAATTGGGTTTGAATTTAAATTCTATGAAAAGAAATGAAAAACCCCGCTACTTAGAGCGGAGTACTCTCGTAAATTGCGTCTATATTATCGTCAGTAATGCCGATGTAAGCTAACGTAACAGCTTGCGATGAGTGTCCGAGCATCGACTGTAGAAAAGCGAGGTCGGTACCGTTCTTGTACGCGTGGTAACATTGCGTCTTTCGAAGGGTATGCGTCCCGACCTTACCAATCTCGTCCAGTAATCCTAGCCGTTTCACCGCGCCGTTAATGATGTTATACGCTTGCTGCCGCGAAATGTGTTTTTCGGTACCATCCCCGGACTTTTTTCGCGATGGAAATAGATATTCTTCGTCAGGGCGACCGTTTAGTTTCGTTATTTCGTCTCGAACGGACTGATTCAACATAATACGGCGTGTCTTTCCAGTCTTAGATTCCGTTATGTAAGCGTATTTGCCTCGAAGATCTCTTATACGTAGGCAAATCAGATCTGAAATGCGTAAAGCGACGTTAATTCCAAGTACGAATAGGAGCCGATCGCGTCCTGTAAGACTTTCTTTAATCAGTTTGATGTGCTGCAAACTTCGAATAGGTTCAACTTTACTCGCGCCCGCCTTCATTTATCCAACCTCCAATTTGTCATTCTGTTATTAAATAACACATTAACGTAAAAGCGTTATCAAGTCAAATAAAAAAGACCCTTTTGGGTCAATTATTCTCTTTCTTCATTATCTTGCTCAATTTTTTCATGATACCAATTCTGCATGGCCTCGCTCTCTACATTAATGGTTATAAGCTCATTTATATCTTTAATGTCCAAAGCGCGAACGATTTTAGATAAGTGATCCAAACTTATTCTATCGACATAACCTCTCGCCAAGTTGGAAATAGCTGTAGGTCTAATCCCTGATTTTTCAGCTACTTCTTTTTGAGTAAGCCCCCGACTTCTAATTGCCTCTCCGACTTTTAGTTCAATTACTGTGCGATCTTCTTCTTCAATACTACTGTTATGTAATTCCTCTAAAGCTTCTTTTCCCTTTTTAATTGGCAATATGTTCACCTCTTTCAATACCATTATAACGTATTTACGTGATTAAGTAAAAAAAGTTTCAATAACTTGTTGACGAAATAACGTTTAAGCGTTATTATGTGATTAAGCAATCAGAACTTAATTGAAAAAGGGGCGGATTTAAATGGCATTGATTTCACCGGTAGTTGAGCTAGGTTCAATTGAAAACATCGAGGTTCTTCGTTTTGAGGACGGCACCGCGCCGATCATGATTACTACATACGCGGTCACGGGTTCTATTACAGTCAAGGTTTACGATAACGACGACGCCGAGCTAGTTTTCGGGGAATGCTCGCTATGGTTTCCGTGGACCCTCGAAATGCAGCGCGTCATGGAGCAGATCGATCACTACGAAGCGCTCGAATTACTTTCTATATTCGCGGCTCACGGTAGGAACGCAGGCTGATGGGCGGCATTTGGCGTAAAGTAACGGCGTTTCAACGATACGAAGGCGATCAGTTCCTCGTATTTACGTATGACGCGTGGTGGAACACTGAACAATCAGTACTGTATTTCGTGTCAAGCTGGCACAATGAATTAATACAGGCGGACATAAAACAGCGCTTCAACGCCGACATATTCGAAGTTGAGGGCGAAGTGGTAATCGCCACAGTTGACGCGCTAACGTTCACCGACGAAGACTTCGAGCGGTTCCATGCGAAGCTCTTAGAAACGTCCTTGCTGCGGTTCTTGTACGAGTTGGCGGCGCGCGATCCGGAATTAAACTACGGATTGGAGGCGTTGCTAGATGAAAACGATTGATAGGCGTATCTCTTACTACTTGCGTAAATGCAACGAGCATCTTGCGCGGGTTATGCGAGGAGAGAAACCGCCAACGTCGTGGAGGCACGCACGGTTAGTAACGTATAAGGTCGAGCTTAATAGAAGATACGGAGAATACAAAAAAGGGAGATGTTTATAATGGCGAAGCTAAAAAGAGTGCCGGTACAGACCGTATATATTGAAACAGGTGGTGCGGTGGCGGTTGATTACTACGATGGGTACTTAGCTGAAGAATCGAAAGTAGTTTATTGGGTTGAGCATAACCGATTAATGATGAATACTTATCTAATTAACGAAATGAACGACACTTATCAAACTGATTGCGATACGGACATACACTTAGCGACTATTTCAGATCCAAGTAAATTTACCATAATGGCTGCGACTACGTGGCACCGAAAGCTTAACTCGGCATCGTTGTTTGATTTCATAGTAGCTGAACGGGGCGAAATAGGCGGTAACGATTTAAATTTAAAGAATTTTCTTAAATTTAATACTAACATATCAAGATTGAGAGGGGTAATTTAAGATGAAGAACTATTTCAAGGAATTAAAAAGCCTAAAAACCCAAGTTGAACAAGATTTCGACTACTTTAACGAACGGCAAAGCATGATTGATAAACGCATCCAAGAACTTAAACAAAGACCCCATATCGACGAGAACGCGGTGGAATTGGAAATGCTGCTTAAAACTCGTCGCGAGGTTAAAGAGAGGGTTCTGCAATTACTACCGGTGCGTGACATGTTTAAACATGAGTGGGCAGCGGTAGAAAGCAGAGTCGAGAAGGTTAAGCAGAATAGCGCTCGCATCCAAGACGAGATCAGAAAGGCGCGGCAACGTGAAAAGGAACTGGTATAACGGCATAAGGCGATTTCCTCGCGAGGGGAGGTCGTCTTTTTTGCGTAAAAGTGTGCGAAACCTAAATTTGAATTGTTTATATAAGTATAAGCGAAAATAAATTAAAAATTTTCGCGGTAAGTGTCCGAGAACAAGAAGTCACATCCCATAACTAGTATAAACACTCGAAAAGGAGGCGCGGTTATTTTTGCATAATAGTGTCCGAACTCGAATCGGTATACGTCATCATAAGTACAAAGAAAAAAGTTTCTACAAAAACGCGCCACTTAACCAACTTACCAAGCATAACTAGTATAGGCGAATTTAAATTATCAGCGAAAGTGTCCGGAACTAGATTGGCATACGTCATCATACATGAAAAACTTCGTGGAAATGTCCCAATTTAAGTGAATCTAACCCCCTATAGAAAGTATAAGCAACCAAAAGTGCACGTTTTTAAAATCGGTGTCGTAGTATCTGTTGAAGCGAGAAAATAAACTTGAATCTTTTATGGGGAATGTCCCATAAAAGATTAAGTCTAGTCGTTATATAAGGTACAAAAAACATTTTTGGTGTGCGAAATAACAAAGTAACCTGCCATAACTAGTATAAGAGAATAAAGTTTACATGAAAATGTGCGAAATGAAGAAGTCATATCCCATAACTAATAACGAGTGATTTTCGCGGTAAGTGTCCGAGATTGGAAAGTAACCGTTCATAACTATTACAAAGCAAACGAAAAAGTTTCGCGAAAAATGGCCCAAATCATAAAGTCGCCTCGCATAACTAGTATAAGATATTTTCCGATGATGGCTGCCGGCGCCGGAGGGAAAGAGCGGATAAAAACTAAAACTAAACCGAAAAGGGAGCGATTTTATTATGAACGCAATTATTGAAAGCTTAGAGACACACTTTGGTGGAGATATTACGAACGATTTGATGCACTCACAGAATAGATATGTAGTAGATTTTATGATGGAATTTGGTCTAGCTGCGGCTGACAAGGGAGCGTCTTTATCAGATTATCAAGAGCTAAAAGATCAACTAATAACTTCGAATCCATTCGCATCTGAAAGTGTCGATGATACGTCGTACGAAGAAATAGCAGAGGCTTTTCTTTTGATGGGTAAATTAGTTCCTGACGGTCAATTAAAGGACTTTCTTTTAGTAAGTTCCTATACTGTTATGATTGCTAACAAAGCAAACAACGCTCATGGAATATTAGACTTGGAAATTAATGACCAATCAAAATTGAAGTTGATGGAAAATGATGCTAATAAAATAAAAGATTGGAGTAAAGAGTTTAAAAAAATTAAAATGCCTCACGGATTAAAAGGTAAATTTAAAAATGTATTACGACATATAGAAGCCATCGAATACTCGTTTAGAGCAGGTAATTTTGCACTGATTGCTAGAAATAATGAATACTTTTCAAGAGAAATGGACGAGGTGTTAGAAAGACTTGAAATCAAGGTTTTTGGGGAGAAGTTACCTTATGAGTAATCCTGATAAGCCAAAACCTAACAACAAGTCGGAACTTCTCGCGGCGAAAAACTACGAAATGTACAACTTGGACTTGATGCGTAAGGCATTCCCGCGCATCCTGTCCGAGTTAGACGATTTGTTCACGCGTCAGCAACGTAAAAAGCAGTTTCGCGACCTTATAGCGTTCTATTTTTACCTACTTTCGTACGTCGACGGAAATGCTTTACGCAGAGAGCTTAGATAGAGACTGAGATTATCCATAGAACCGAGGTCTCTAATGAATTGTTGGAGCCCTTTTATATAGATAAAATTTAGAAAAGGTGGGGATAGTTTGGTTGAGATTAAAGAAAGGAATGGATTAATTTTTATTAATGGAATCGAAAGACCAATTAAAAAGATTCACCGTAGTGCAGAGTTTGTCGAAGTCGAAGGAACCATTATCGCAAAAAGATGTGGTTGCTTAAGCTGCAATAAGATGTTGCCAATAGAGTGTTTCGGGAGTGATCGTCGTGGGTTAGGAAGAAAAAGAGGTTGGTGTAAACAATGTGATTATAAGAGAAAGAAGATGAATAAAATTGGTCTTAATGTTTATGGGAATCCCAAAAAGAAAAAGCCTATTAACGCATTTAGAGTTTACGAAGGTGGTAAATGTATTCGGAAAAGATGTACATTTTGCGAGGAAATAAAAGACTCGTCACAGTTTTCTTATCACCTTAAAACAGTCGACAGTTTAACTACTATATGCAAGGTTTGTAGCGGTGAATACTCCAGGAGCTCATATGAAATTAATAGGGAGCATTATCAGATGATGCAAGCGGTTCGGAGGGCCCGTATAGCTGTGTTACCTGACGAAGTATCGGAAAAAGAATATCGCCAAGTAGTCGAAAGCGTGTTTAATGGTAAGTGTGCGCTAACTGGCGAAGTTGCGGACTTGAGTGTGGATCACGCTATTCCTTTTTCGGTCGGGCATGTTGGAAGTACATTGTACAATATGTATCCATTGAATCGGCGATTAAACAGTTCGAAGTTTAGCGCTAACATTTTCGAATGGGTCAAGCGACCTCACGTAATGCCTTTAATTTGTTCAGAGAGGTTTGATAAACTAATCAGGTACCTAGCAAGCCAAGCGGGTCTAACCATGAAAGATTATAGGGAGTTTACTTATTGGTGCTTTGAAAATCCTCGCACTATAGATGAGGTTAAAGCATCCGGAGATGTAGACTCTTTATTTTTATGGGATCAATCTAAAAATGGTCAACATACGCCATTATATATAACTTAGCATTTTATAGGCGATACGTCAACTAATTATATTCCGAAGGAGCTGGTGATTATGGGTAAAGGCAGAACAATGAAAGTAGAAACGGAATATCAGTCGGAAAACTTTTCAATTATCCAATTGATTCGCGACCACAGCCGGCTAAAAGACAACGCGGACGAAACTTCGATTACTCTCGCGATGGACCTAGAAGACGCACTTGCCGCCGATATATTCACGACTACCGAGCGCCAACTATTAGCGCTTATTTATTATGCCGAAGTGAGCCATCGCCAAGCGGCGGGCTTGCTCGGCCTACAAACGTCGGACACCACGCCAACCCTCGAAGAAGCACTCGAAAAGTTATCCGCGGTGTTGATGGGCTATCGTTGCGGTCGCATTAAAGTCGATTATAAGCGTTCTGTCTACGAGGATATTCACGCTTGGCTAGACGCAGTAGGCGAAGGGTTGGCTCCAATATTTATCACCCCTGACGCGGTTCTATCGTGGGCAGCGGAGCAGGGCGATCGTTTAGCGAAGGAAACGTTAAGGCAGCGCGTGGAAGGTCCGCCGGTGTTCGAAGATTCGCAGTCCTATCCGTTTTATACCGGGCCTGAATTGGAGCTAATGGATCGCCAATTAAAAGTTACTTATTCGGACTTAGACAATCAGCGGGCGGAAGGCGTGGTAGTTGGGCGGAAAAGGTCGTTCGACTTCGACGATAACAACTCTCCAACCGTAAGCAAAACGCGTATTTATAAACGCTAAGGAGGGCACATATGCCTAAGCCAACTGTACAAAAACTAGCGCACCTGAATGCGGAAGAGGAGCGGGACTTCTATCGCTCCCTTACCGCACACCTTTCCGGGCTACTATTCTATGACGGTCTTATGCTGGACGAGTTCCGCGAGGAGTTCGAAGCATTTCGCGCGGATAAAGCGGATTACCGACGCTCTTTCGACGCTGTACTAAAGCGGGTGGCGCCAGAAATAGACGACTTGAGCTGGCGGGATTTTCGCTGGTTGCGCGCTAATAAGTGGCGGCAATGTCCGGTATGCAATCGGCTGTACATCGATTATTCAAACGGAAAAGGCGTCGCGTGTTACCTCGATGCGTACGTGAGATGGTCTAAAGAAGGACAGCGCTGGATAGCAGACGTTAACTATAGAGGGCGCGTGAATAGCGTATGCCGAGCGAAGTATGACGCGTGGAAACGGCGGGGGCGGACAGGGGCGATTGACTTCGTGCTGTTTAACGGAACACGACAATAGTCGGGTGAAGTGGGATTGTGGTGTATATAGTGAGGAAACAAAACGCAGTTACTTCCGAGGGCTGCGTTATTTTATATACGAGGAGTATTAAGTTATGACTAAGTCCACGCCATTTCATAAAGTTAAATTGTCTGCAAGATCAAGGTTGAAACGCGAAGATTTGTCGTTTGAAGAACGGTTGTTTTTGCAATTTATTCTTACTAGCAACGATAGCCAAGTTGAACGCGCGATGAACGAAAATGCGTCTTACCGTGATTTCTTTCGAGAATTAAACGATAACTTACATTGACGGAGGTTTAATCATATGACTAGCGATTTCTTTTACTGCTATAGCCCGCGCCTAACCACGAAGTTACTGGAATCAGGCGAGAGGTATATATGCGTCGGACTAAACGAAAAGACAAGCAAGAAGTTCTGGCTCTTTCCGCAAACGAGCAGCCTAAGCTCGGTATTAGACGAATGGCGTGCGAATAAACCAAGTTAATTAACGCCACTTACTTAAACGACATTATATTCTGGAGGCTATAACTATGATAAATGGATCTAACCAACTATTCGACAAGCATTCTAGCGAGGGCGTTTGCTACGCGAAGATGCCGACGGACTTAACGCATTACTTATACGTGCCGGGATTCCGCGGCGACTTAGCGTACCTTTACGCGCTCATCGTCGATTACTATAACGCTGACTACGGCTACGCGTTTCCTACGCAGGATCAGCTCGCGCTTAAGACGGGCAAATCTACGCAGTCTGTACGCGCGGACATGCGCCGATTAAAGCAGGCGGGACTCATACGTATACTAACGTTTGAAGGACGTAATAATTACGGGTATGTGCCGCTAGTGCCGTTAGGGCAGGCGGAGCTCTGGCGTGAGTGTCCGGAGGCGGCGGAGAGGTACCGGGAGGCAATCGCTAAGTTGGACGAGGAGAAAAGAGCGAACCGCGAGAAGCAGGCGAGGAAAAGAGGCGGCGATTAATAGTACCCTTAGTATTCTATAGGTAGTACCCATAGGATTTCATAGGTACGTACCGCTAGGATTCTATAGGTTAACTATATTTATGTAACTAGACTTATTAACTAGATTTAAAGTAATTGCAGGACGTTTAAGAGAAAAGGGCAATTCGGGAAGAAAATCACTTCCCTCAGCTTGCGTCAAGAAGATCACTTTCCTTAGCCATAGAAGCCGCGAAAGATCTTAAATATAAAAGAAAGAGCGTCGCAGACAAGGGAAGGTTGGCCGCCCGCCGCCCGCGGTGCCGAATATTAAAAACGTGGCAGGGGACATTATTTAAAAATGAAAAGGAGTCGATAAGATGAAAATGAATAACGAGGTTATAAGACATGGTACAGCGATATCGAAGTGGTTAAAAGAAAATGCTAATCCTTATGTAGCAATTGTAATCACAGATGAGGGTGTGAGAATGACTTCTGTCGAGGATTTTTCACCTTTAACAGAAGTCGATAAGAATTAAACACGGTTGTATGGATGTATTTTATCTAATCTAGATAGAGCAGAACCCAACGAAGATGAGTTCATGAAGTCTCGATATTCTGCTTCAGTGACGCCATGATATTGATATACAGCACCGTCTTTGAATTCAATTTCAAGAGTATTATTCGCCCAACCAACGCTCCGCATTCTGCTTGAAGAAACATACTGTCTTTGCATAGTCTCACCTCCCTAGTATTATTTTACTACATTTCTTGATATATGGAAAATAAAAACTTATAGATTTATAGGCATAGAAAAACCGCCTGCTACTTGAACAAGCGGTTAATGCTGCGATTGATAGGGCGTCTGACTGCGCGTCCCATTATGCGTTTATGATAACGTCCCTTACCGATCGATTTTACATCGCCACCGATTTGGAAAGCTTTCATGATAGCTCTAAACATATTAACCGCCTCCTTCTTAACTTTATTATACCGTAGAAAGAAAATAAAAACAATTCTGAAAGGGGATTTATTTAATGGCTTTTAAGAAACTTAAGCCGGAGCATTATATTGCTATCGGTTATTTGTCGATGCCTAAAAAGGGTGGCAAGACAATGGAAGAAATTGCGGAAGAGTGTGAGGTGCACCGCGCAACTATTTACGATTGGCTGAAAGATCCGGTGTTCGAACGTGAGCTTAAACGGACAATCACACGGAACACCCTCGCTAGGTTACCGGAAGTACTCGAATCCATACCGGACCATATCATACGCGACGGCAATGCGGCTATGCTTAAGCACTTCTTACAGATGCACAGTATGCTATCGGAGCACCACGTCGTTACGGATACGCGGTCAGGCGATAGTACTAACGTAGATGCTGCGCGTGCTAAGGTCGAGGAGTTCCGTAAGCAACAGCAAGTTAAGGCGGAGGGTAACGAGTAGGCAGTTAGACTGTCGTGTATATACAAGTTGCGTACTATTATATAGGAAGGGACACGATACATCCCACGCGACACTACACTACAGCATAGGTATCTATACCTCTAGCACTACTGAAACACTTGCAGCGCCTCAATTCTGTGGAGAGCTTTGAAACTTTTCGGCTTCTTTATACAAGATCTTATTCATTCAAGAATAACTGGATCGAATTGGTAAACGTTAATCCTTCGCGGCTTTCTGCGATGTATAAACGATTGAATTTACCGAAGCAAAAGAACGAAGTGGAAAGCGTTGATTTATCAAGGTTTTGTAACCGCGTGAATTTGACAGAATGGGAAACCGTCAATTTCGTAGGTGAATTGTTATGCAAAATGTGTATGCGTTATTCATTCGCGAGGGGGTACCACGGGGGTCGGGGTGCGTATACCCTGTAGCCTAGTGGTCACTAAATCCGAAAATCAAATTTAACGTTTGACTTTATCGTAGTAAAGCGCCTCCTCCTCGTAATTTCTACGCTTATCTACTCGTATCAATTTTACGCGGCTCAATCGCATGTTATTAGCCGTTTTATTCGCGATCGGGTATAAACGGTCTAGCTGCGTACAAACACGCTAATTACATGTAAATACGAAAGCAAACGAAGGCGTCCGCTTTGGGCGTCTTTTTTGCGTTATAAAAGGGAGGTTTTACGTATGCTCGATTTATCAACGAACGACTGCATTAATAAACACGGACCCCTCACGAAACCCTGCGCCTGCGCCTCGGTATGCGCGTCCAAATACGGCGTAGCAGTTCGGAAATTACGCGCGGCGCCGGCTGACGTAAAGGAGCGGGAAGCCGCTATTCGAACGTGGCGCGAATTTATTGAACGGTACGCATCGAAAATATAACGGAAATAAATCGAAAGAAAGGAGGTCGTCGCCATCGCATGGATTAAAGACGAGAACGGAGCTGGTCGTTGGGTAGACCGAAAGGAACGCGAAGAGATCATCGCAACCTATGCGGAACTTATTGAATATATGCCCGCCAACGAATTAGACGATGAATCAGCGCTAGAACTAGCCAGCTATATCGACGAAAAAGAACGGCTTGAACGTATACATCGCGCAGAGGTTGACTTACTTTACTTCGTGCATGAGTATTTCTCCGAGGTGCGAAATCCAGAAAATAGCGGTAACTGGGATGGGTTCGATATTGAGTCGCCAGAAGAAGCCGCGGAGTTCCACCGAGAGATCTGCGCCATTATAGACGAGGTTTCAAACGTTAAAACGAACGATAAAGTAGCCGTAGCAGCACCTCGCGGACATGGAAAAAGTTCGTATCTATCGAAAGGCGGTCCGCTAAGAGACGTTGTTTTTCGAAAACGAAAGTACATTATCATGATTTCCGAAACGGATACCGTAGCGAAAGCGAATCTCGATTGGTTGACGGGCCAGCTTAAGTATAATAAAAAGCTTCGAGAAGATTTTGGTGACATTCTCTCACCTAAGCAGCAATTAAATGTGCGGGATAACGGAGAATCGTTTATCACGTGGGAAAGTGGCGTTAATAGTGAGGAGAAAAAATTACTAACGCTAGTAGAGACGTCCTCGACTAATAAATCCTTGCGCGGCCGTAACTGGAACGGTACTCGACCGGATATGATTATATGTGATGACCTCGAAGATATTCGGTCGAACGCTAGTACTCCGGAGCAGCGCGCGAAGTTAAAGGATTGGTTTTCGCAGACGGTTATACCGCTAGGAGATCCGAAAGGCAAGAAAACGGCTTTCGTATACATGGGGACAATAGTTCATGCGGAATCAAACTTAAATAATGTTATTAAGCACCATCCTGACTTTAAATCAAGGCTATTTAAAGCCTTAATAGATGATCCAGACCGCGTGGACCTTTGGGAACAATGCCGCGCTATTTTTGTCGACGCTGAAACACCAAAAGAAGAAAGAGCGGTTAAAGCATTAGATTTCTATAAGACAAACCGAAAAGAAATGGATAAAGGCGCGAAAGTATTATGGCCAGAAGTGCAACCACTGTGGAAATTAATGAAATGGAAATGGACGGAAGGCTCTAAGGCGTTCAATACGGAATACCAAAATACTCCGTTAGACGAAGATTCGCAGATATTTGTACCGGCTAAATTTGCTTTGTTCAGTGAAGCGGACTTAATTCGAGAAGACGGGCGTCCTCTGAACCTAAGCTATTACGCTTTTTGGGACATAGCTACGGGGCGGAGTTCTAGAAGTGACTACAACGCTATAGTAACGGTTGCTAGAAATAATCGAACTGGCGTAATTTATACGATAGACGCGTGGGCTAAACGTTGCTCCTCGCATGAGGCGCTTAGGATGGCCGTCGAAAAGATTCGCGTGTACGAACATCGCATTTTTGCCGTTGAGACGATCGGAGCTGGGCACGATATGCACCGGCAGCTCCGTGAGCGACTCTCACAGGAAGGGCTCTTAAGTAGGACGAGATTAAAACCGATTTCTCATCATAGCGCGAAAAAAGAAAAAAGAATAGAGTCACTAGAGCCGTTGACAGAAAACGGTTTTTTGCGTTTCATGGGCAGTCAACGTCTATTATTCGAACAACTAGAGCAGTTTCCAACTGGAACGTACGATGATTTACCGGATGCCCTAGCGGGCGCGGTCGATTTATCTGGCGGTGCTCGTCGATCTCGGCGCACTTCTGCTAGAAAACCGGGTAATTTATAGGAGGGATTAAGCTGAGTATTTTTAAAGAAGGCGAATATTTTCCGCCGGTAGAACACGAAGACCGTATAGAGCGCTATCGAATCAACGAGAAGTTATTTAAGGGTGATCACTACGATATATTCAAACAATTTAGTTATGACTATGAACAAATGAGCGAAGTTTACACCACTACAAACCTGCCCGGTCTAATATGCAGAAAGGCAGCCGACTTTCTTTTCGGAGATGCGCCGAGTTACTCTGCGGGTAGTACTGATTATGCCGAAGAACAAAAAGTTTTAGAGCGACTAGTTGATAGTAACGATTTAAACCGCCAATGTTATGAATCGGCAGTATCCAACGCGTATAGAGGAGATGCTTTCTTTAAAGTGCGGTGGGGGCAAGAATTTGAGGGTTTGGTCGAAAGTGGAAACGATCCATTTCGTATATTCATTGAATCACAAAATCCAACATACGTTTTTCCTCAATCTCTGCCGAGCAACAACAAAAAAATATTCGCGTATCACATTGCAATACCACGTTGCGTCGACGAGATAAACAGAGTATATATACTAGATGTTGAAACGCACTTACCCGGAAAGATAACGTACGCTACTTTTGATATCTCCGTCCTTTCTACTTCTTCAACAGAGAATAAAGTTGTGCTTTGGAAGATTCAGAGAGAACTAAAAGACCCGAGAGAAGACGTTATAACGGGCGTTCCTTTTCCTCTTGTTGTTCATATACCGAATAGCGCAGAAGTTGAATCTTGGGAAGGGGTAGACGACTTAAGTGAGCACATAAATTTATTTGAGCAGATTAATCGCCGACTATCTAAAATAGGATTAATTTTAGACAAGCACTCTGACCCCGCTATCGCTATACCTGATGGAATGTTAGGTGAGGATGAAGATGGAAGCCCAATTTTTAATGTGGCAAGAGATAAAGCAATTGAAATCAGTAAAGATGAGATAATGCCTCAATATATTACTTGGAACGGGCAAATTGAATCTGCCTTCAAACACTTGGACTTATTAATCGATCAAGTACTAACAAACGCCGAACTACCACCAGTAGCACTAGGCAAAGGCAATAGCGGAACAAGCGGATCTTCTGGATCGGCTATTTTAGCGCGCATGAATACACTTATTGCCAAAATTAAGCGTAAGAGACAGTATTTTGAAGCCGGTTTAAAGCAGGTTCTATATATTGCGCAACTCCTTGAGAAGGAACAGCTAGGAGACGCTGCAAACTATGAAGCCCGAAGACCTAAGATTATTTTCCGTGACGGTTTACCTACTGACGAAAAAGAAATGGCGGTTGTTAGTCAGATTAGAACCGCAGGTAGGGCAACTATCTCTATTAAGACGGTATTAATGGAAACATACGGAATGACGGAGGATAAAGCCGATTTAGAGATCGAGCGTATGCGTGCTGAAGAACAGATCTTCGACGGAGTTGTCCCGGCATTAACCGAAGGTGATCCATACGCGGCGGAACCCGTCGTTAAGAAAGCGGAGTTAGCAGATGACGCAATATAATTCGCCGAAGCCTCGCTACAATGCGGAAGTCAACCGAATTAGATCCGCTTATCAGGCTGGGGCACAGAAAGTATTGCGCGAATTAGACCGTCTTGATGTATCGAATATGTCCCGTCAGCAATCCGTGGCAGCTCTCGCAAACATTACGCGAACTTTAAAGAAGCTTGATGCGGAAGGTCGTAAGTGGGCAGACGAGAATATTCCGTTAGCAGCGCAGCAAGGTATTGAGCGCGCCATTATAACGCTTGGTGAAGCGAAGTCTATTGATGAAGCACGAAAACTCGCCAGTTTTAATCGACCAAACGAAAACATGGTAGCTGCGGCAATTTCAGATACGCAACAGTCTTTGTTAGCCGTTACGCAGAATATCAATAGAAAAACGAGAACTGCTATACGATCCGTAACGGCAGAATCAATGCGAGAAAACATGGCAGCGGGAATAAACGGACGAAAAGGTATTAGATCGGACATTCTTTCGAAACTTCGACTAGAGCTGGGAGATTCATTAAACACGGGCATTATAGACGCGGGTGGTCGTCGTTGGAGTCCGACTCACTACGTTGATATGGCAACTAGAACTAAACTTTTCGACGCTTATGACGAGGCTAATAGGAACGAAGGTATTATGCGCGGCGCTCTTTACGCAGTTATTTCGAGCCACGGCGCTATTGACGCTTGCAGATTCCATGAAGGATCTATCGTCAAACTTACGGCTGATGCTCCGGGACCTTACCCGACTATCGACGAGTTAAAAGCGTCCGGGCAGATTTTTCATCCAAATTGCCGACATTCTTATTCTGTAATTCGCGATCCAATGCTACTGCCGGAGGATATTCGAAGACACGCCTTAGAGCAGGATAGTATAGCGAAGCAAGCTCTAGCAACTGGACAACGTAATCCTAATATAGACGACGATCTGTTTAACGCAGATAGTGGTCTTATTTTTATGTAATCATAAGGCCCAAACGTTGAAGGCGTAAAAAGCTACGGTCAGTAACTTAATAGCCGACGGGCTTAAAACGGCGGAGGTATGATATGCCATTAGAAGAAACACAGGTAGAAAGTACAGAGGTGACGGAAGTGGTGGACGAGCAAGTTACGGTTGAGGAACCGGGGAATAAACCAGACGAAACAAAAACGTTCACGCAAGAAGAAGTAAATGCGCTTATTGCTGATCGATTAAGCCGCGAGAAAAAGAAATTCGCTGACTATGAAGATATTAAAGCAAAAGCCGCACAGTTTGATGAGCATTCCGCGAAATCACAAGAATACGAGGGACTTCTTTCTACACTTATTGAGCAAAAGACAGAAGAACTACCAGAGAGTTTTCGCGAACTAATCCCATCTAATTTAGGGAAAAAGGAGCAATATGAATGGCTTGCTAAGGCAGTAAAAGCTAATGCGGCAAAAGTTAAATCAGAGACACCGATCGGGCAGTCTACTAACCCAAAAGCAGACAACATGCAAAGTATAGAAAACTTAAATCCTAATCAATTGTTGGCTCGGGGTTACGGGCAAAAGAAATAGAAATACACTTTTACTTACAAACACAAAGGGGAGATTAATTAATGGCACTTACATTAACAGAATCAGCAAAATTATCACAAGATACGCTTCAGCGTGGAGTAATTGAGACTTTCGCGCGTAGTTCTGCAATTTTGGAGCTTATGCCGTGGATGGACGTTCAGGGTAATGCTTACGCGTATAACCAAGAAGGGGTATTACCGGGCATCGGCTTTCGTGGGGTGAATGAAGGTTACGAAGAGTCTACTGGAATTATTAACCAAGCCTCTGAGAGTTTGGTAATTGCTGGTGGAGATTCAGACGTAGACCGCTTCTTAGTTCAAACTCGTTCAAATATCAATGATGTTCGAGCTGTGCATGATGCGAAGAAAGTTAAAGCACTAGGCTTAGCAATTACTAATCAATTGTTCAATGGAGACACAGGTGTTACTCCTTTAGGCTTCGATGGTTTCAAAAAACGTATTACAGGCAATCAAAATATTCTTGCCGGAGAAGATGGCGGTCAATTAACTCAAGACATGCTCGATGAGCTTATCGATGCGGTAGAGGGCACACCGGATGCGTTGTTTGTTTCAAAATCAATGCGACGTCAAATGAATGCACTCTTACGCAGTTCATCTCATTATACGGACACAGCCGACAACTTTGGTAACGCAGTAAAAGCGTACTACGGAGTTCCGGTTCGCACGATTGAACAAGACAACGAAGGTAAAGACATTCTTGGATTTAACGAAGTGACTGGCTCATCTGAAAATACGGGCTCAATCTATGCAGTTAAATTCGGTCCAGAGGAGTTCGTTTCTGGCCTTCAAAATGGCGGTATTAGTGTTCGCGACCTCGGTGAGTTAAACGAAAAGCCTGTTTATAGAACACGCGTCGAATGGTATACAGGCATGGCGGTATTCCACCCAAGAGCAGCAGCGCGCCTAAGCGGTATTCTTAAATCTCAATAAAATTAGGGGGGTAGGATTCTTGTTTAAAATCGCAACTCCTAATAAAACGTACTCCGGCGTCACTGCCGGAGTGTTATTTACAAATGGTACAGGAGAAACAACAGACAAAAAAATTCTGAACCAACTTTTAAAAGAATACGGGTATGAGGACGTAACTAAGCCGGAGGATAAGCCTAAAAAAGCGTCATCTAAGCGCAAGTCTGCCTCCTCAAAAAAATAAAGGAGGTACGATATGCCATTAGAACTCACCGCGGCAGATGAATATATTCAATTAAATGTATTAGATCGTGACGATTGGCAAGACGCTGACCAACAACAAAAAACGAGCTTTTTAAAAGTCTCTGAAACCACGTTAAAGCGTAAGTTCCGAAAGTACGACGTTCCAAATACAGCTATTTATCATTTTGCTGCTTTATTGGCGTTAATTTACAATGATACGAATAAATTGCAGCAGCACGGGGTGGCGTCATTCTCTATTACGGGAGTGGCGTCTTTTACGTTTAAAGAGAATAACGTTAAAACTCCGGGAGGGATTGCGCCCTCTGAATTTATTACCGCAGACGTATATGAGTTAGTGGGCGAGGCTAACGGAGTGGATTTGACCACACGCAGACGAGTCGGAAGGACGGTGATTTAGTGGCGGTTGTACCATTGAAACAAACTGCTGTTATTACTAAACCCGGCGGAGTCAATGAGTGGGGGAATCAGACGCCCTCTGAAAGCTACCCGTTGAAATGTCGTTATGACGAAGGTTCTCGTATCATTGCTTCAAGATCTGGCGGAGTAGTTACTAATGAAACAGCGATAAGCGTTGCGAAAGTTTTGTTCGATAAGCTACAGGACATTGGGTACAACGATGATATTAGTTTAATAAATGAGCTCGGAATAACGATGACTAGAAAGCCGAAGGAAATCAATATTAAGCGAAATCATGTTGGACGTCCGATCTTAACGGAGGTGTTCATATGAGTAATTTCGAGTGGGACGCTTCTAGTATGTTCAGCCGCCTCGATTTATCCGGAAAGAAAGCGCAAAAGGTTGCGGAGGAGCGTTTATGGGACGGCATCGATGACATCGCCAGAATCGCCACAAACATAGCGCCAGTAAAGTCCGGAACGCTTCGAAAAGACATTAAAAAGACAGTCAAAGGCCGCGCGGGCTCCTTAGTCGGAGAGATTACATTTACCGCTATTGAAAGCAGCAGCGGATACGGTCGCTTCAACTACGCCCTGTGGACGCATGAGTTTATGACCTCGCTCGGACCTTTGTCGTCCAGCGCGGGCGGTTCCGACGGTTATCCGGTAGGCTCGAAGTATTTAAGTCGACCGCTTGAAGGCGAGCGCGACCGGATTTTACGTCAGATCGCAGAAGGCGTGAAGGGGGCGTTAGATTAATGCGCGTTATGGATTTAATGGCGTTTATCCGCGCGGAGATCCCCGGTCAGTATTACGCGAATAAGTTGCCGCCGGCAAACGAGTACGTACCCGCGAAATGTGTGTCGGTGACGATTCATCCGGGCGGGGGAGTCGATGAATGGACGGGGAAAAAAGCGCCATCGTTCCAACTACTAGTCCGCGGAGAAGTAAACGGAGATCCCGAAGCAGAGGCGCGAGCATACGAAATATTTAACGCATTAGCGAACAGAAAAGACGTGAAAATAGGCGCGGACTCACTATCGATTATTCGACCGGTGGGTTCAGCGCCTTTTTATATCGGAGCAGACGACAACAACCAACCGATTTATTCGATGAATTTTAACACGGTTATACGACCGTAAACTTAGGGGGCTACGAAACTATGGCGGAGAAAAAAGGCATTAACGTGCCGATCGGTCCGGCGATTGCAGAGTACGGAGAAGGCGCGGATCTATCTAAATACGAAATCACAAAAGGCGGCATTACGCTTACGCTGACGTACACGCAGAAAGACACTACCGTAGATCAATACGGAGACACGCCGGTCAAGTCGATCGTTAAGGGATTAACAGCGCAGGTGACGGTTCCTTTCGCTTTAAATGATCTTAAGAAACTAGGCGCAGTCATGCCGAACAGCACGTATAAAGAATCGGGAGATAAGAAGCTACTAAGCATTACGGGGCTCGCGGGTTATGACCTATTGGCTAACGCGAAACCCCTCGTTATCAAGCCGACTGATCCGGATACGACGGAAAACGACTGGGTTACGATTCCGCTTGCGGGCGCGATGGCTAACGTTGAGTATACGTACGATAGCGACAACGAACGGATCGCGAACATTACGTTTATGGCTTACGTGGATACCGAAAAAGGCGGCTTGCTCGTACAGTTCGGCGACACATCAATTGAAGACGAAGGCAGTGGCGGCGGGGGCGAATAACCCTCGTCTTTTCTTATTGAGGAGGCGCGAATATGGACGTTAAATCATTATTTAGATCACGCGGCAACGGTTACCTTATGCTCGGCGAAAAAGAAGTCGAGGTACCAAAGCTGAACTACCGCAAATACAGGCAAATGCAAGAAGTCATTTCAACACTACCGGGGGTTATCTTCTCGCTAATCGTGGCGCCACCCGAACATTATTATCAGTCAGCGCTCACCGCGTTAGATATGACAATCGACCAACTGTACGGCATCGTCGAAATCCTTAGCGAGATAGATCGCGAGTATCTTGAAACGGAAGTCGGCGTTAACGAAGTATTAGATTATCTAGTAGCTACGGTTAAAAAGAACGATTTTGCGAAGACAGTAAAAAACGTGAAAAGCCTTCTGCCGGAAACGACGGAGGGCAATACACAGTAAACGATTGGCTACGGGACGCCGCGGTCATTCTCGATAAAACGCAAGAAGAAATAGAAACCTCCTATTACTTCGTGGATCTGCCGGAGATAATCGCCATTAAACGTAAAACGAACGCAATTAACCAATTACGCGCAGAGCAATCTCGATTAGCAACGAACAACCGAGGGTTGGACGACGAAGGTTATACGAAACACAGGCGCGAGTTATCGAGAGAAGCGGGGATCAAACCACAAGACCAACGGTTCGATCGCGAGAAATTCGAAGAAGCCCGTGCGTTAGTCAGCGGGTTAGGGAGAGGAGGAAATTAAATGGCAGGTGCAAATGCGGGAGAAATAAAGGCAAAATTAACGTTGGAGTCAGCAGAGTTTCAACGAGGTATGCAACAAGCCCGCAAAGACATGGAAGACGGCGCCAGTTCCGCGGATCGACTGCGAACGTCGCTAGACCTCGTACAGAAAGGCGCCGCAATTATGGGCGGAGCGGCTGTGGCGGGCATCGGCGCAAGCGTAAAGATAGCGGCGGACTTCGAATCGTCTATGGCGCGAGTGGCGGCTATTACGGGAGCGTCTGCCGAGGAGATGCAGCGGTTAGAGTCGGCTGCCCGAGACGCAGGAGCAACCACGACGTTTAGCGCGTCGGAAGCATCGGAAGCACTTCAATACCTTTCGATGGCAGGCTTTACAGTAAACGATGCAATAGCGTCATTACCGGGTGTATTAAGCTTGGCATCGGCAGCTCAAATTGACCTCGGACAGTCAGCGGATATAGTCTCGAATATCATGAGTGGGTTCGGATGGGAAGCGTCTGAAACCGGTACAGCGGTCGATATTTTAACTAAAACGATGACAACCGCGAATACCGATCTTCCGAGACTCGGCGAAGCGATGAAGATGGTCGCACCGGTATCAAACGCGCTAGGTATATCGATGGAGGACACCGCGACGGCTATCGGTAAAATGGGCGACGCCGGCATAAGCGGATCACAGGCAGGTACCACACTCCGCGCGATGTTTTTATCACTCGCGAATCCGACGGGTCAGACGGTAAAAGCGATGGAAGACCTCGGAATCGAAGTAACAAACGCGGACGGCGCCATGAAACCTTTACCGGAATTAATGGGTCACATCGGCGACAAAATGGACGGTATGACCGACGCACAGAAGACACAAACGGCGGCGCAATTAGTCGGACGAGAAGCCACATCAGGCTTTTTAGCGTTGCTAGAAGTTGGAGAGGACGACCTGGCAAGTTACTCACAGGCGTTAACTGATTCCGCGGGTACAGCCGAAGAGATGGCGCGCGTACAAAACGACACGGTAAATGGTGCGTTCAAGGAGTTTAAATCCGCGCTAGAAGAGGTCGGCATTTCGATTGGTAACGAATACCTCCCGGCTGTGCGTAGTATTATCGAATCAGGAACGGACGTAATGCGTTGGGCGGGCGACTTAAACCCGGAACTAATTTCAATGGCGCTTAATTTCGGAGCAGCTTCGGCGGGCATTGCTTTAGCGACTACTACGTTAATTAAGCTGGCGGGGGCAATAAAAGGATTGTTCGTATCAATGGGACCCGCGGGTTGGTTAATAACGGGAATCTCTCTATTGGCTGGTGCGGTGATTGCATACAACGTAGAAGCCAACAAGATGACCGAAGTTAACCTCGACAATGCGGAGGCTATGATCGAGTCAGAAGCGGCTTTGCGTGGGCAGATCGATCGCTACGATGAGCTTCGCGGTAAAACGCAACTTACTAACGAAGAGTTCGGCATCTTTATGGACTATAATACGCGAATTGCAAACGAGATTGATCCGGATAAAATAACGCTATTAAAGGACGAGCAGGAGAAACTAGCGGAAAAGTCTGGGCTTTCCAACGACGAACTTAACGAGATGGTCGGATTAAATAACGATCTAGTGGCGGTTCTTCCCGACGCTTCCACGGCTATAACCGATCACGGTAACGCCATCTTAGATGGGACGGATAATTTACGGGATTATAACGAGGAGCAGCGCACAGCTATCCGACTAGAGCTCGAAAATCAACGTATTATTGCGGAAGCTAATTACGCGGAGAACTTAGAAACGCGTAAATCATTAACCGAAGAAATAGCGGGTCATCAAGAAGCTGTAGTCGAGACGACCGACCGACTTGCGGAGCTAGACGCGGAGATATTAGATACTAAAGGGCAAATAGTCACGGCGGAAGCTGAACATGACACATTACAGAAAAACCGGCTAGAATCACATTTAATTAAATTAGAAGAGAGCAAGCAGAAGCTCCTGGATAACCGCGCCGAAGAACACAACATCTTGCTAGAAAAACAAGAACAACTGGCTGCGGTCGAATTACAGTTAGGACAACTTGACGAGATCGATGCGACTCTGGCGGGGGTTGTCTTATCTGAAATAGGGATTAACGGAACCCGAGAAGATGGAATTGAGCTAATCAACGAAGCCATAGGGAAAGAGCAGGAACAACTCACTGAATTAGAAAATATTCGAGCCGAACAAGGCGACATAAATGGGGAAGTCAATGAAGAAATAGCGAGGCGTCAAGCCAATATTAACGAATACGAGCGCGCGAAACGAGAATTAGAGGGTATTTCCGGCGTTCAACTAGAGATCAACGAGAAACTACAGCAGGAGCAGTCCGACCTCGATCAGATTAACTCGCAGCATAAGCAAGGTAAAACGAATATTGACTCTAAGACGGAAGCCCAATCTGGCACCAACGCGAAGATAGACGAAGGTACGGAAAAGGCGCGCGCACAAAACGAAGAGCTAGGCAAGGACGCGAATAAAAACGTACTCGTCACGGACAACGGCACTATAGCGGATTTAGAAGCGCGCGCTACCCGCCCGGTCACGAAGCATGTCACGATTAACGAAAAGCGGAACCAAGCCGGACGGAACAGATCAACGGACTTCTCGAGTAATCCGCGGTTTGCGAATCACCAAGGCGGACCCGTCGGCTACCGTAGCGGATCGATGGCGTCGTTAATCCCGTCTAACCGACTACACAACGGAGGTCGCGCGGAAGAGGACTTAACGGGTCGCTTCGGCTACGCGATGACGGAGGCCCCGCTGTTCAACGAGGTAGACGTTCGGCTTCTCCGCAATGAGATGGTACTCACCGAGGGTCAGCAGGCGAATTTGTTCCGCACGCTTCAAACGGGGCAGACGGGCGGAAAGCAACCGAAGGATCACTCGCCCTATTTCGCGCAGATGGTGGGGTTACTCGGCGGAATCGAACGCGCTATTAAAGAGGCGGACGGAGACGGGAACGTAAATATGCGGAAACTAGCGAGACAAATGGAACCCTATGTCAGCGAGTATCAAGCGAAAGGCGTCGATCGGCTGAATCGGTGGACGTAAGCGGAGGGGAGGGGCAGTCAAATGGAATATAAGCACGACATATTCGCGCCGGTATATAAGCGATTAAAGGTTCCAGCAACAAAAGATAATTTCACGATTAAATACGATGATGGGTCGATGCTTAATATGGCGTCCGACCTTTTTACGCTGATCAGGAGTTTTAGTATTGAGTCTCCGAACCCCACCGTTTATCGTCGCGCTATACAAGGTAAGCCGGGCGCCACCGTAACGGGACGGGACTTAAACGAGCGTCAAATCCGCGTTGTCTGCGAACTATACGCGCTCAATGAAGTCGATTATACACTCGCGGAAAAGGAACTGTATAAGGCGTTATATAAGGATGCCGAGTTTTATATCGTACAGGACGCGATGCCTACGAGACAGTGGCGGGTTACGGTCGACGAAGCGTTTACGCCTACGCAAGAGGGATCGACCGCGGAGTTTACGATTACCTTCACGGTATCCTCCGGTTTCGCCGAATCAATTGGCGCGTTAGACGATCCGCAGACGTTCGACTACGATTGGTCGTTTGCTGACAATATGCCGCTTTACGAAGACTTTTCGTATACGCATTCCACACGATCGTTTCCGATTTACAATCTAGGAGACGTGACGCTAGACCCGAATAACGCGCCGGTTTATCAGATTTTCTATACGGGCGCAAGTAACGGATTAACGATAGAAAATCGGACGACTGGCGATGTTTGGCGATATAGCGGGACAACTCGCACGGGAGACACGTTAGTAATCGATACAGTATTTGCGCGAGTTAACGGGTTGCCAGTGACAGACCTAACAAACTGGGCGGATTTACGCTTCGCGCCGGGCAGGAACGATATACGAATAACGGGAACGAGCGGGAGTTTCGAAATTAAATTCGACTTCCGCTTTTTATATTTCTAAGCGGAAAAATACGAAGTAAAGGAGCTGGCTAAATGGCGCAAATTAATACGCCTTTGAATCGCCAAGTGGCGCAGAGGCTCGAATATATTGACGATATTCACGAATTATCAACGGAATCGGACGCGCGGAGCCGTGAAGCTAAAGACAGCGCAGATAAATCGTCTCACCTGTCGGATGTAACCGCGAAGCAGTTGACGGAATCCCTAAAGGAAGGCGACCAGCCGGCGGAAACGCAAGCGGCGCGAGTGAACGGAGTAACGGGAGAGGTATCGGAGACATTACCGGCAAGGCTCGATAAGGATTACGGGGAGACTACCGCGCAGTTGGCACATACTGAGCAGAATAAATTTAAATCATCTTTAGTCAATCATAAAAAACCTAAAGGTTACATTACCTTAGTTGATGATGATGGTCACAAAGGTGTGTACACCAAATTAGCTCCATTGTTAAGGCAGTACCGCATAAAGATGACATCTGCTGTTATTACTGATCGAAATCATGGGTTTCCGATACCTGGACTGCCTGCATATAATCCGAATGGTGCTTTTATGTCTTACGAAATGATGCGAGAGTTGTATGAAGAGGGTCTCATTGAATTTGTGTGCCATACTCATACGCACAATATTAATCATCGTTTAACAGATATGACGGTGGAAGAAATGCATCATGAGCTTAAAACAAATCAAGATATCATACGTAGACTTGGCTGGAATCATCGTCATTTAGTGTACCCGTTTGGTTCTCAAAATGCCGCAGTACGTGATGTAGTAAGACAGTATTTTGATAGTGCATTTGTCACTAGTGGTGGAGTTATTTCAGCTCCATTTGATCAATATAGAATGAACCGTGTAGGTGTCGATGCCCCACACACCGCCAATGATGTAAAAGCTAGAATCGATGAAGCGGTAAGGCAGAATACATGGGTTGTCTTAATGACTCATGTAGATCAATACGGTGGATTAGATTTAAATAAACTTCGGGAGATTATAGAATACGCTTTATCACAAGGGTATGAGTTTGTAACAGTAGAAAAAGGTATTCAAGAGTTTGGGAACCTTGCTCAATTTGGTAATACTACAATTTGTCACAATGGCAAAATTCACGGAAATGAATTGGGTAAAGTGAAGATTGCTGCCTTCCAAGAGTATAGACCTAATGCACCTATGACTGATTTTGAGCCAAGGAAAATAACAATTGACCATTCGCGACTTGCAGATATGGCAGCATATAATCTTCCTAATCCTGTTCCAGGTGTAGTTACAACGTATAGACATGCAGAGGATCAATACTCTTATCAAACGTATACCTCTGTTTATACAAGTTCCGAGCATCGTGTTTGGTATCGCAGATGGGATTGGAATAATAAGGTTTGGGGGAAATGGTACACAACAAACGGGTATGAATTCGCCTTTTTTGGTGAGTATCCTAATAATGCACCAATGACCGCTTTTCCAATTAACAAAGTAATACATCTCAAAGTGAGACAAGTTGATGCTAGTGAATATAACATCACTGCTGATACATCCATTGGTGGCATATACGGAAAAATTGAAGTGTATCGTGATCCTGAAGAAGCGTACTCCTATCAAAAATTTACGGCTGTTAACAGAGACCATGTTTTTTACCGAACGTGGAATCGAACCAATAATACTTGGAACAAATGGTCAGCGAAAGATTTTGAGTTTTTTGCGCGGATTGACGATTATGAAAACAATGCACCGATCACTGATTTTCCGTATCGGAAGATTATACAACTTAAAGTGAGAATGATGGACGCGGCTGATTACGGCTTACCATCTACGTATGCAGGCATAATTGAGGTGTATAGAGACCCAGAGGAATATTACTCATATCAAAAATTTGTTGCTCCTAGGCAGAAAAAAGAGTTATTTCGTTACTGGGATTTAGATAACAATAGATGGTCTAGCTGGTCATCAGCCGAATAAAGGAGATGGGAATAATGGCAATCGTTCAACCTTATACGAAGACCGTTTACGGTATGGAACTTACTTTTGAAAATGCATACCACAGGATTTACAGAATATCTGTTACCCATGATTTGATCACCATTGATATAGATATTTATCAGGACGAGACAAAAGCAAACTTGGTTGATTCGATTTCAAGAATCTTTGTCTCTAATGAAAACTCTGGGTATGACATTATTCAAATTGGCTATGCGTTGATCAAGCAATTGCCGGAGTATAGTGGGGCAATGAATATATTTGAACAAGGTCAACCTTTGAGGGAGTTGGCTCCAAAAGCAGTATAAATTTTAATGAAAGTAAAGGATTTCCCTCTTTTTGTCGAATAAGTAAGTACAGACAAAAGGGGGAATATTTTTGACGAATTTTGAAGTAATTAGAGCTGTTTTTGAAATATTATACTTCATAGCTGGTATAGGTATGATCGTAACACTTTTGCTTGGCTTAAAGCAGTTAAAGGTTTTAAAAGAGGATATTGAGACAAAAAATAAAAGAGCTGCGGTTGAAAAAAGTTTAGAATATATGGATGATTTTTCTAAAACGATAATTCCTATAGTAAATAAGATGATGGTGGTATTTGATGAGAAGGACATCCCGAAAGTATCGCCGACACTAAACGATAGGTTTTTACCTGATAAAACTCATGAAACAGATGAAGTCAAAAACTTTGTGTTCCAAGTTACCGAACTAGGCGCATTAGATGTCCTGAATAGACTAGAATTTTTTAGTACTGCAATAGTTAGTGGTTTGGCTG
Organism: Shouchella patagoniensis; assembly: GCF_002019705.1. Classification (GTDB taxonomy): domain Bacteria; phylum Bacillota; class Bacilli; order Bacillales; family Bacillaceae_D; genus Shouchella; species Shouchella patagoniensis. Next base: position 33,505 of record NZ_KV917377.1, read on the forward strand.
ATGAAGAGATCTCATTTAAACCTACCGTAACATCTTTCACAAGCATTGTTATGTTTCTTTATCCAGTAGTTTGTGATTATAGAAAAAGCGATAGAAATCAGTTTTCGAATTTAATTGAGTTATATTCAGTATGGAGCGGAAAGTTAAAAAAAGAAGACCTGGAATATATTAGAGATAAATTAGATCAGAACATAGCTCAAATTCCAGAGGCTAACATAAAAAGTATAGGTGTGAAATGAATTGGAGGTGCACCATTAAAATGGGAAAGGTCATTGAATTTAAAAATAAGAAGAAAATAAAAGATGATCGTGATGTTAACAATATAATTGTAGAAGCATTCACTTTTCTAAAAAGAAAAGCCGATCAAGAAAGAACTATGTAAGTAGATTGAAATCACAGTTGGATCATACCCTCTGGTAAAAAGTAGCAGTAATCTCCCCTTTTTTGTCGTATAATGGAAGATGAAAGGGGGAGAGAAAATGGCTTATTTTGAAAGTGAAATTTTAAATGAACTTAAATCAGGAGAAGAATATACAGGGAGACAGTTATCTATTTTTCAAGAAAACAATAGAGAAGCTGTATTTCTAAGTGATATCGCACAACTATATGATTATAAAAATTATACTGTTACTTCGATATCGCATGATTTTGTATTAAAGATAAGTAATAATCATCATGTAATACCTAGTGGAAAATCGAAAATATATAAAATTAGAATGGTGTAGAAAAAGGCTCTCCTTATGGAGGGCTTTTATCTTCTGTTTTATAAAAGAATCAAATTTCCTAATATTAGAAAGTAGTGTCACGCTCTTTCTTCTTTAATTTGTTTAATGACTTCTAAAATGTAAACATAGTAAAACTTACTGCGGTTTTGACGGGTATCAATTAAAATAATATGGTTAAATAAAATTGTATTAAAAAATAAAAAACCCGTTAATAACAATGGATTAATATCAAAAGTGTCGACAGTACTAAATATTATACTCATGGTTGCTATTAGTGTAGCTGCATAACCGAAAAAATGACCAGACCAAGGATTGCTGGTTGCTATTGTAGATTTAATTGTGATATATAAGAAATCTAATGTATTGGCGTTAATTTTAGAAAGTTTTTCCTTATTTTCTTTTGGATTCAAAGTGAGTTCTATACAGAGTTCGGATAAGGATGGGGTATTATCTATGTATTCAAATTCAATATCTTTCTTGAATAGTACCTGTTCTATCTTTTTCTCAAGTCTAAGGACATCATTCATGAGCAACGTATCCACCCCTTTTAAGTGTAAATTATACTACAAGATTAAGGTGATAAAATGATTAACCTTCCAACCCTCCACCCAATGAAGGGTGACGAACAACCAATCATCGACTTTGACGAACAGAATTTTATGATACGAGAGGTAGGCGCAGGAGAGCGTTCTATCTCTTTTTCGCGTTAGAAAGGAGGCGTTACATGTACGCCAATTATACAATCCCCCCGGTGCTCACCGTCACTCCCATGCGCGGCCCCACCGAACGCCTAACGGACTTCTCCGATTTTCGCCGGCGTCGACGCATCAACGAGGAAGACTCCGTAGCCTTTACGCTTCACAAAACGGATAGGAACGCGGAACAATTCGACGCCCTTAACGGTCATGCTCGCGTTAGCTTGGACGGCGTTGCTTATGTACTCGCGGATCATGAGCGGGAGCATTTCGGTGGCTCAACGGAAAAGTCGGTAACAGCGGAACAGGAAATTGAATACGGACTCGGCGCGGTGTATCAAGACGTGTCGATAACGAAGACCATGTGGATCAACGAAGCGCTAGAAAATGCGTTTCGCGGAACCGGGTGGTCTTTTGTCGTTGTAGGAACGTTTACCTCGCGTGAGTTCGAAAACTTCGGCGGCGCTTCCGGTTGGCGGTTATTCCTACAAATACTCGGGCGATACGATGCAGAGTACGATGTTAGCGGGCGGACGGTGTTAATCCACAACCGCATTGGACGCGTCACAGACGGACAACTTCGGCATGGGCACAACCTTAATACTCTGCGCGAGTCGATTAATGAGACGGTGGTTCGTACGTATATCGAAGGAGTTGGCGCACTTGATGACGACGGTAATCCGGTCGTAACCGCAAATTATACGTCACCAAACGCGGGAAAGTACGTCGATCCTACCACGGGTAAGCGCGTTCTGTTGCACGCCGACAAATACTCGAACAAGACGATTTATCATTACGATACTTTGCTAGCGAATCTCAAGACAGCGTTACAGGACTATCCGGACTACAACATTACGGTCACATACGAAGAGTTGCGTAAAAACGGCGTGAAGCTTCATGATTTTGACTTAGGGGATTACGTTTGGGTTATTTACGAACCGCTGGGCATTCGCTTACAAGCGCGAGTGTTGATGATCGAAGATTACCCGTTTAATCCCGAGAAGAGTCCGATAATCGAACTTGGTAATTTTTCGTGGGACGTCAAGCGGACGGTTTCAGCTCAATCTAAGGTTGCAGCGAAAGTTACTAATGTGGAAAATGCGGCGAAACAATCGCAAACGATCGCAGTCCGTGCGGAGATTACCGCCAAAGAAGCGCTCGCAGGCGTAGGTGGCGGCTCCGAAACGTTGACGTCACATATCAACGATAATAGACGCCACTTCACCGACGTAGATCGCGCGAAGCTAGAGGACGCGGAAACAGAGCAAGGCGCGCAATCAAAAGCCACCACCGCGCAAACGAACGCTAAGACGTACACCGACGCTCAAGTAGCCGCATTAATGACGGAACTAAGCGATCTCAAGGCGCGAGTCACCGCGTTAGAAAATGGGCAACCCCCAACGGAAGGAGGCGAGTAAAGTCGATGGCAGAACCGTCCACATATGATCTCCTCCAGAAAATGACGGAGTTACAAGTTGAGGTCGCGAAGATACACGAAAGGCTCGAAGGCATCCCGGAACTACGCAAGCAAGCGGACGCCGCGGAAGATACCGCAAACGAGGCGAAGGCTTTGGCGGAACGGGCGCTAGCCGAGCTTCAAAAGGAGCGGGAAGAGGCGCGGAAAGCGAAGAAGGAAAGAAGCGTGAACCAGCGTTGGTGGATTGGTACCGCGTTAACAATAATCGGTTTATTGAGTCCGATAATTATACGCTTTTACTTTTAGCTGACGGAATAGGTACGAAATTATACGAAAAGGGGACGATGTAAAATGATGCCGAAATTAGTACAAGACTTTATCCCGAAGAGTAACGGAAATCGACCGGGCTTCGCGATGACGCCCGAATATATCACGGTACATGAAACGGGCAACCGGAGCGCAGGCGCCAACGCGGAGATGCACGGGCGATTCATTAAAAACCCGTCTACCGCCGCGAGCTGGCATATTACCGTAGACGATGGCGACGTGGCAATTCAGCATTTACCGTTCAACGAAAACGGATGGCATTGCGGAGATGGGCGGGATGGTACCGGCAACCGTAAGTCGATCGGAATTGAAATCTGCGTAAATAGCGACGGCGACTTCGAAAAGGCGAAGCAAAACGCGGCGTTTATTATTCGCGACTTAATGGATCGCTTTAATATTCCGATGAGCAAGGTCGTTCAACACTGGGATTGGTCGCGCAAGAATTGCCCGCAGAATATCCGCGCTAACGAAGGCTTTCCGGCGTTTAAGCAGCGTATACCCGCGTCAGTTAACGCAGCCCCTACGAAGCCGGCGGCTAAGCCCGCGCCGAAGCCCTCCGGCAAGTCTATCGATCAACTCGCGGATGAAGTAATAGCGGGCAAGCACGGTACCGGGGATGCGCGTAAGAAATCGCTCGGCTCTCAATTTGCAGCGGTACAGGCGCGAGTAAACGAGAAGCTAGGCGCGAAACCGAAACCGGCGGCGAAAACTAACGCTCAACTCGCGCAAGAAGTAATCGACGGCAAATGGGGCAATAACCCGCAGCGAAACCAGCGCCTTAATAGCGCCGGGCACAACGCCAGCGCCGTTCAAGCGGAGGTTAACCGTATCTTAGGCGGTGGGAAATCAACGGCGAGCAATCGTAAGTCAATCGATCAGCTGGCGCGAGAGGTTATCAACGGCAAGTGGGGTAACAATCCGCAACGGTCGCAGCGCCTAAAAGCGGCGGGTTACGATGCCAATGCGGTACAGCGTCGCGTAAATCAATTACTTTAGAAAAACGAAGTGGGAGGCGTTTATATGACGAAGATTAACTGGAAAGTACGCTGGAAGCAGAAGCCGTTTATCGTGGCGTTTGTCTCCGCGGCATTACTCGCAGCCGACGCGGTGGCGGGCTTATTTGGCGTGGGATTACCGGAAGGGCTCGCGCTAGATATACAAAACGCGGTAGAGCCGGTACTTTACGTGCTAGTCCTGATCGGTATTATCGTGGACCCTACGACTGACGGCGTGGATGACTCGGTACAGGCGCAGAGGTACGAGGAGCCGCGGCGAAAGTAGGCGGAGTAATAACGGAATATATTTGAGTGTCAACGAAAAAAAAGCCCCGCGCTAAGAGAGGCGGGGTAATTACATATTAGGATTCTCTCTGTCTATTATCCATTCGCTCTAGAATATTCCCAGTTTTTTGTGCGTCACTTCTTATATCTTCCAGTAAATCAATCACCTCTGCCAAGCCAAGAAAAAGCGCCCCCGAAATAATAGAAGAAACAAAAGTCATGACTCCTAAAGTAACTGGAGAAAAGAGGACGTAATCATAAGGATCTTGAAAGCAAATAATTAAACCCACTAAAACACCAGCTCCAATAGTTACAGATCCTATCACAGATAATAATTTCGCGATTCCGTGCTTCATTTAATAAACCTCCGTTGATCAATTAGTCTCATGTAAATTTTACCACGTACATTGGAAATTTTGTACAGTTAATTTAACCGAGGCGGGGACTTCCGACTACATATCGATTTAACCGCGGAGGGGCGGGTGTCGTCGTTAAGTCAACGGTGATCACACGCGGTTCCGTTTCCTTAACGTCTTCTTTCGCCATATCCGCGGCTATTAAAGCCTTCACATACTCGTTAAAGTTTTCGATAGTCTCTACGTGCTTTATCAGCTTTTCCTCGTCCTGCTTAAACGTAATATTCTTCCGTGTTGTATTCGCCATCATCAATCACACTCCCGGTTAATTTAGTTTATGGATAAAGAATTGTTTGTTATAATGTGTATAAGGAAGATGTTAGAACTATTTACTTTTTGAGGGAGGGGGGTCTTTATGCCAAATAATATAAACAGAGATCGAAAAGAAGAACTTTCTATATATGCTATAAAGGGGCATATCTTTGATAACAACTTGCCACTGAAATCTTATATAAATACTGGAGATAAAGAAATCTCGTTTGATGGGCACATTTCTGTCAACGAAGGTTTAACTGATTCTAAAAAAGACTTTATCAGAAAAGTGGATGTCCAAGTGAAGTCAATAGAAGTACATCGCTTTTCAGGTAAGAAGGCAAAGTTTCAAGCTCAATTGGACGACTTGAGAAATTATTATAAGCAAGAGGGTTGTTTGTTGTTGCTAGTCCAAATAAAGAATTCAAGTAAAATGAAAATATATTATAAGCAGTTACTACCATTAGAGCTTTACGAAATTATAAATGATAAAAGTGTTTCCAAGAAAAAGACTAAAAGCTTGGATTTAAGAGAATTAGATGAAACAGATCTATATGTGGTATGCATGAAATATATATATGAAAAAGAAAAGCAACCAAAAAATTTAATTGAGATCAAAAGAAGCGCTAAGGATTTTGGGGAGGTTCGCGTTACTTCGCCTACCTTTGATAAAATAAATTTTCGAAACATTGAAGATATCTTAGAGCATGACTTTATTAGATATGGCGTCCAAGGAGATTTGGAAATTCCTATAGACACTATCAGTCCAGACGTTATAGTGACAAGAAGTAATATGTCGTTTATTGTATTAGGAGATAATAATGAACCTCTAAAACATACTCTCTTAGTAAAAGTAACTGTTGAAAAACGTGGTATTTTGAAAAAATGGGTAATTGAGAATTCGTTAAATTTAAATTTTGATTTTAAGAACAAAATTTTTGATTTAGTCATAAGCGATAATTTTTACTCTCTTAAATCAAAACTAAAAACTTTACCTTTATTAATACAAATGTTTAAATATGGTAATTTGATTATTGAAACTAATGGAGATTTTCAGAAGTTAGAAATGGGGAACAATAATGATGAATTGGTCAAGGCTTTAGAACGTGAACTAAAGATAATGAATCAATTAAGATGGGTCTATACTTTTTTGAATATTGATGAAGAAATGGTGTTTATAGACGAAACAAACATAAAAATGGAGATTAATTTTCTGATAAAAAGTTTCTATCAACAAGACTTTAGCGACATTGATTTTGAACGAGATGAGTTCATTAATATTGATTTAGGTGGTAATTCAATAATTGTGTTTTATGCAAAAGAGAGTGTGCATCATCTTTTGTTGAACCCGTTTAACGCGGAGATGGATAAGGTTGTAATGTATATAAATGACCCAGAATTAACGGAGAAGGTTGCACCAACCTACCTTTTACTTAGCAGAGACCTGATGTCATCAGCTATAAACATTAATTATTCATTCATCAACGAAAGATTTCATATATTCTTTGACACTCATAAAGAAAATTTAGATCTCTATTCTCATTTTAATCATTTCATTCTAGAATGCTTAAGTGCTTATGATATAAAAGAAGATATTGATGCCTTAAATCTTGTGATTACTATAGCAGAGCATATGATTAATAATCCCTCAAAAAAATGGAATGATATCATTAAGGTAAATTACTTTCAAACAAAATTGCGTCTAAATTCTCAGCTAACTGAATCAGAATATGGAGAGTTAATTACCATAAAAGAGAAAGCAGATTCTCAAAGTTATCTGTTGAAATTTTGCGTAAGTGTTTTACTTGGTCATAAGAAAGAAGCTGATTATTTTATAGCTAAGCTCAATAAAGGAGAGGGTAAGGAGGAAGATGTACAAAATTACCCAATACATACACTCTATTTAAAATTAAAATGATTAAACTCGCCAGAAGTCGGAGCTCTCACGTTCCGGCTCTATTTGGCGTACCGCCCGCATGATCTTCCGTGTAACTGACGCGCCGGGTATATATCCTTTATCATTCGCGGCTTCTCCGATCGTCTTCCGGCTGACACCGGATTCCTTCGCAAACTCCACCGTATTAATTCCATTCTTATCGAGCCACTTTCCGAAACTACTCCGCGGCTTACCCAGTCCGAACATCCTAACGCCTCCCGTTTCAATTACGTTTAGCATCAGTTTTGACCGCGAAGAGAAAAAATATACGCATCATGCGAAAAAAATGTTACATATCGGACAACCCTAGCTGCGTAAGCTCTTAGTAAGACGTCAGCGCGACGTACTTACCTTTAAGGAGGCGGTCGACAATGACCATCGAATTAGCCGTTTATCTATCGAGAGAGGGACGTCTAGCCCTCGAAATGCTACTCAAGGAGGCGCGGCTGTGAGCGGGAACAACGAAACGCCCTATCGCCCAACCGTAAGATACGCGTCGGTTTACAAGGATTACGTTAACCAGTTATTTCACGCGACGACGCTAGACCGATCGCAACTTATCCGGGCTGCTTTATTCACCGCGGCTCACTCGCCGGAGTTTCGAAAGCAAGTCGAGGCTTACGCAAAGGTAGACGTCCCAGTCCCCCGCCCTACTTGGAGCCTTACGGATACCGCGTTATGGCTGGAACAGAGCCCGCAGCCGAAAGAAGAGGGGAGGGACGTCATAGATGCGAGTAATCATCGAGGGACAGGAGATAATCGTACCGCCGCCGAAGGAGATCGGGCGCAAGAAGCCGATACAAAGAAGGGACGCGTTAGGTCGATTTTCCGCGGAGGACTCACGCTTAAACTATGAAGTTACTAGCCGCGAGATTAAGTTAAAGAAGGAAAGCGGCACATACGGAACCTACGATGTCAGGACCCGTTGGCTGACCGATGAACAGTGGATCCTTCTATCTGTTTTTATGTTATTAGTAGTCTATGCTTATTTAAAATTTTAATTATTCAACCCTTACTTACTTGACCGCGCCTTCTTTCTCTGCGTATAATAACGTCAAAGACAGGCGGAAGTGCAACGGTCGTGCGCTATGGATTCGCCACAATCGACGGATAAAATAGGCGTAGTGCCTAACGGGAGAAGGAACGGGTATTTCAACGACTCAAAATCGTGTTCCTCTGGAGTGCCGGTTCGACCCCGGCCACCGGTATCAAAGAACGTACAAGATGGCGGCTTTTAGCGCAAGCTAAGGGTCGCTTTTTTGCTTTTAATAATTCGTTAGATGGTCGTATGCTTACCGTCTCTCATTTAAACAGAATGGAGAGTCGTTTTTTTGTCGTCTAGGAGAAAAAATGTTTTAAACGGTCATGAGCTCGATATCGTCGAACAAACGTTGATCAGCACAATTATTTTGTTTGATAAAGCGATGGATTTATTTATAGCGGACGCCAAACGGAAAGCGTTGAAAACTAAGCAAGATGTTCTTTTTAAGTACCAAAACATATCAAAAAGAAGAACTTTGGCATCTTCAAGGGGGAATTAATCGCAATTTTTGATATTGTTTATCTGAAAATGGGAATTGATCTTGTTTAGCGTATATATGGTCATTATAATAGTTTGAAAGGGGAGATAAACATGAATAATGGTGCATCATTGAGCAATGTAATTACACGGGAATGGTGAATTTGATAACGAGCTAATTGAAAAAAAATTCAAGCTGTCTTAATAATATCTATGTGGCTATGGGTTATTATTGTGTTCATGCGCAATATGACAAAGGTGGTTTATCATAAAAGAAGAACGATTACATCTTTCCAAACACTATCAAACTCACAAAAATGCTTGAATACAACAACTGCTTGTTTATGATTCTTGAATTGAAAAAGTGTAACTATGACGCTACTAACGAATTGGAATACTATATATTAAACAAATGGGTTGCTACTAAGTTCAAAAAGGAGAATGCACATGCATATGTATGAGCGAACAGAAGACATGAGAGCACCAGGAATGAAAAATATCTACAAGAAGACCTCGGCCATGGATTTAATTAAAAGGGAGTATGACTTCGAATATTCAATGATCAATAAAGAAACTGAACAACTGGTTCGAGACATTGTGTATGTGACTCAAAGATATTGGGAGATATAAATACTGATGAGAAATAGACCGATTTGGCTTGTCGTTATAGGTATATTATTTATGTTCCTTCTTTATTTAGGATATAACATTGCGGAAACAGTTATAAGAAGTTCTGAAAGCGGTAGCAATTATGACTCGAGTGCTGAATTTGAACAAGACAATGAAATGAAGCCTGAAGTTACCGACATTGAAATAAACTTCAAGGAAACGAACAATGAAAATTTAAAAGAATTGTTCCCTGATGTTATGACTTCTCGTGAAATGGAAGAAACGATACATTTCATGACGCATGGTTTGGTTCATGCCGAACAGAAATGGGGCGAGGTTGAAATAACCGAAGATCGGATTGAACGGTTGCTATACGTCGCTGAACGCAATGCTGATACATATAAACACGGTAATCAATACGTTGAAATGCTAAAACGTTGGAATGATGGTGATTTCTCAAAAGCAGTTCGAGATCACAATTTCATTTGGGATTTATGGGGCGGTACGGTTGGAAAGGCAACAAGATTATTGACTCCCGGTGAAATTGAAAAATATAACGAAACCCATTTTAAGTAAGAAGAAATTTTTTTGAAATGCTCTGTTGAGAGCTAATTTAGCTTCTCTTGTGATATTGACATACTTATATCGTGAGCAGTTGTAATAATGGAAGCGAAACCTAAGGTCAACTATATGAATTGCAATAGGAGAGCCTAAACATATTCTTTATGCTTATGAGGAGACTGAGATCTATGTCAATCAATCGGTTGAATTTGTAGAGAATGGTGTGAAATCTAGTTTTCACGTTCTTTGCATAGAAAATTTACGTGTGTTCCCTCAAGTAGAGAAGAAACTAAAAGCTTTATTAACAGATGAAGAACTGAAGACGGTACATCATATAAACAATTTTGATTTTTACCTTTCAAGTAGTAGCTACCATCCTCCTGCAATTCTGGAGTACTTTAATAATACTGTGCAGCATTTCGTGCAAAATAAGATCCCTTTCCGGTCATGGGCTCATGTGGAGTGGAATACGTTGAAAGAGCCTTATCGTCTAATTGAAGATTCTGAAAACGAAGTTGATAAAGCCGTTCATGAAATTTCCTTTACCCTTATTTGAGCATTAATGCTAACGCACTTAAAAGATACTTTATTAAGAACGCATCCTTATATTTATATTGACGATATTGTATACCAGACTGATCACGATAAGATTTCGCCCGCGATTTTAAACAGGCATTAAACATTGATGAACACAGTAATTCATATTACTGTATAAATACACTTACTGACTTATCTCATGCCTTATTTAAACTAAATGAAATGAAGCAAGCGAATGAAGCTTTAAAAAAAGTAAAAGTTGGTTTAACTTTTTACAATGACAAAGAATTTACTGCTAGATGTAAGTATATTGAGGGGCTATTTGTTCATAATGATTGGAAAATGGTAGATGATGCAATGACAGAACTCTCAAATTACGGGATGTACTTTGAAGTGTGCGAACTCGCAGAAGAAATGGTTTTAATTTGCGGAAATTCAGGCGATAATAAAAGTGCAAATAAGTATTATAAAATCGCTTACCAAGGTAATACGGAGTATGGTTTATGGAGTAATGCCGACAAGAGTTTTAGTGAAAAACAAGTTAACGTATACTAAGTTGTTCAGTTAGCTTTAATTGAAAAAGCAACTGTGACTCCGGAAGGGGAGGTAAACAACAAAGGCTATGTTGCAGCGATTGATTATTGGACAGCATTTGATTGGTATGTGAATCATAATGAGTTTTATCAAACCATGGGAATGCTTCACATGGATCGAAAAACGAAAAAACCTCTTTTTAATCGATTTGTTGAAATCATAAGCGCTTAATTCATATCTCAAATGGCATGGGCACGCTGGAAATGAAAGCGTCAGAAGTGGTTGATTTTTCTTATTTCAAACAAGGACGATTGCGCCAATATTCATTTACTGACTATAGAGATTTACGTCCTTTCAACTATATGATTGTTGTTTTAAACAATTGGCATGGGATCGGAACCGTGGAAATTGAAATAAAGTCAAATGAGCAAACGACGATCTATCAAACGTATGAACTTGAAGAAAAATTGGTTATTCTATTGTGGAAGTTAAATCAAGAAGTACTAGCCCAAGCCAATCAATTTGATTATTAACCTAGACGATAACAAGAATTAGATGTACACCTTCTCTACGTTAGTAAAACAGGTCTTAAGAATAAAAACCGTCCATTTTATTATTAGATGGACGGTTTTTTAATGGCTATTATATGGTAGAATAACAAAAATGATCGTTTAGACTTTGAATGAGAATTATATTTAAATGTAAATTTTAAGTTAAAAAGAGATTGGTCAGAATAGCCTAATCCTATCTAATAAGAACAAGCGAAGTTAATCTATACACAAAATAAGTAGATAAAACTCTCTATGAGTTAATAAGTGAATCTTTAACCTGGAATCTACGTATACTGATTGAGTTTAGTTATAGAAGTTAAAAATGATTAATTGATTGAAGGGGGAATGTCAAATGGATTTCTATGTAAAGCAAAGAGTTTTTTCATTTAATGATCAATTTACTGTCTTTGATCATAATCAAGAGGCGGTCTATAACGTAGACGGCAAATTCTTTTCTCTTGGAAATCAGTTAGCAATCACTACAACGGATGGGCAACCAGTTTTACAAATCAAACAAAAGCTCTTTTCTTTTTTGCCTCGCTATACAATCTCAAATGATGAGAAGGAACTGTGTAGCGTAGCGAAAAAGATGACGTTTTTCCGAGCGAAATACGAGATTGAACCATTAAATTGGTCGATTGAGGGGAGTTTATTTGACCATCATTATAGAGTTATGGAAGGTCAGACAGAAATTATGGCTGTTGAAAAACAATGGCTTAGTTGGGGGGATACATACCATTTGACAATTCATGATGACAGACATCAAACAATTGGCGTCGCATTAATGATTGTTCTCGATATGGTGCATCACCAATCAAAGAATAATGGGAATTAATAAGGATGTATCAATTAGGTGGCAATTAGGAAGTTCGTTTTTTAAACATAACAATCTTTTAAATAGCCTCAGATAATTAATTGAAATAACGTTGATAGATGAAAGCCCCTTCCATTATTTAAGTTCATGGAAGGGGTTCATTCTTATTCAATATGGAAACCACAAATTTGCTTTGACTGGTCAACAATGATGAGAACGGCAATATCGCCGGTTTCGAAGGAGCTGGTTAGTACAACGGTTTCTGTGCTCTCTTTTAGCTCTAGTGTACGTTCGTACTTATAGCTAATATATGAACCGAGTGAGTTTACTAATCCGGACCAAGTGACTTCTAGTTCTTCAGGACTTATCTCTGCTGCTGTTTCCTCGTTTAAAGGGACCAGGCTGCATAAAAGTCTTCTTCGATTAGTTTGTCCATCATATTTTTGGCGACACCAATCGGACTCTCTCTTTCTTGATCTTCTTCACCGTCTACAGATTCAGTTGCCATACAACATGCGAGAAAGAGGAGCATAAATAAAATGAAGGCTCGTGTTTTTTTCAGTTTATTATTCATTCCTTCCTTTCTCGTGACAAGAGCCAATTACTAAGGTCTTGAATCACTTTTTTCTCAACCTTTCCAGGGATTAAGTATTCATCTAGTGTCCCTTGTCCAGGACCCTCATAATGGATAAACATGTGATTCAGTCCTGGGTACAGTTTCGTTTCTGCATCCGGATGATGGCGCAGAGCCTCTGACCAACTTAAAAAATCTTCGCTGGCTGTTACTTGGAAATCATCTTCACCTTGCATGATTAGAATCGGTTTATGTGTATTTTCTAAAAAAGAGTGGTCATCAAAAGCCTCTAAATCTTTAAAATACTTTGCGGGCATCCCGAAGAGAATATCGCTATCTTCTAGTTCGTCTAAATTTTCGCTTTTTATAAAATCTGCCATGGCATCATTCATTTCTTCATCAGTAAGATGACCAATCTCATGAAAGTAAATATTTTGATCTTGAATAATATCAGGTAATGAGCGCAAGGAGCCAGCAAGGGAAACCATACCAGCAAAAATGTCACTTTGGGCAAGTGCTCGAGGGGCGACCATTCCCCCTAAACTGTGGCCAACTAGATAAACGGAAGAGATGCGCTCATCTTGATCAAGCAGACTGCCAGCAGCAATGGCATCTTCAATCGTCTCCTCATGAATTGTGACTGAGGCATCAAAAGATTCTGGATAAATGAGTGACCGTTTATCATAACGTAGCACAGCAATACCGTTTTCTGCTAATCCCCAGGCGAGATCTTTATAGGGTTTATAAGCGTACGCTGTCCCATCTCGATCACTCGGTCCTGATCCATGAACAATGACTATTGCAGGGAAGGGGGAGTCTACTTTAGTAGGAAGAGTAAGCATTCCTTCGAGTTCGAAGGGGCCTCCTTCGCCAATAATGACAGGTTCCTCTACAATCGAATCAGGGAGTAAGTCTCCTATTTCAAAAGAAAGTGCAATTAATTCTGTTTTTTCGTTAAAGATCATTCGTGATTCTGCGTGGCCATTTGAAAAAGAGAGCTGAGTTTCGACAACAGTATTGCCACTGCCTCCATCGCTTTCTAGATAATCTGCCGCACCAGCAAATGCTCCAAGTGCAAGTGTGAGTTCTTCCCATAGGTCGGATAATTGAGGGATAGAGAGATTTTCTTTAAGTTCTTCGGAAAAGTAATCTTCATATACGGTTTCGAATTCGCTATTCGAAAGAAGCATTAATAATTCTTCGTTTGTCTCGTTTATTAGTGGTTTTTCATGCGAACAAGCTGTAGTACCAATTAAAAGTAACAAGATGGACGCAAGAATTGCTTTCATCTCTACGCTCCTTTCAATCCCATAAATGGATATCTAGCTTTCTTCTACGATTAAGTATACACCAAGTTTCATAGATTAAAAAAAGCCTCTTTTAGAAAGAGGCTAGTCATTAAGAGCAATGTTTAATGTTTCGATGTTTTCATACATAAGTGAAAAATAATCGGCATTGTTTTCTTTATCTTCTTCAGTCAAAGCTTCGAGTGGGTGGATGAGAAGAGAGTCCGCATCAAGATGGTTCTGAACCACTTCTGCAACCCTAGGTGTAATATTAGGTTCAAAAACAACATGATTTAAGCCTAGGTCTTGGGCAAGTTCAACCGTTTTAATTAGTTCACTTTGGGAAGGTTCACTTGTTGGAGAAATGCCAGCAATACCAATTTGTTTAATACCGTAACGACTCTCCCAGTAACCATAACCAGCGTGAGAAACGATGAATGTGTCTAAAATTGACTCATCAGCAAGTTCTTGAAATGCTTGATCAAGTTCCTGGAATTCCTGTTCGAGTGATTCAAAATTATCTATGAAGTACGCTTCCTGCTCTGGCATTAATTGTGTAAGCGTGTCACGAATGGATGCGGCAATTTCAATCGAACGAATCGGATCAAGCCATACATGAGGGTCTTCATCACCGTGGCTATGTCCATCGTGGTCATCAATTGTAAGTGTTATAACGTCACTTTGGGCTACTTCTTCACCGTGCAGAATCGCTTTTACTTGATGACTTTCATTAACCACTCCAGTATATTCATTTGTACCTTCATGTTCGGTCAGTTCCCACTCGCCATCTCCATGCTTCGTATACCAAGACCAGTTGTTAGAATGAGTATCTTCTTCTGCATCAATCATTAATTCAACTGAGTCACCAGTATGATAGTGATCAGAGAGTCCTTCAATTAAGACATCTCCATTGCTTTCATGATCATGACTTGCATCATTATGTCCATGGTGTCCATGGTCATGATTGCTGTCGATTAAACTGGTTTGAGTAGCGCCTTCCAAAATATGAACGTCTTGATTTTTTATAGCGGAAACAATACTGGCCGCAAAAGCTTCAAAATTAGCGCCGTTATATATGAAAGCATCAGCTTCTGCAACTTCAATCATTTCCTGTGGAGTTGGCTCATATGTGTGGGCGTCAGCACCAACTGGAACGACTGTTGATACATGAACAAAATCACCACCAATTTTCTTGGTCCAATCCTCGTAAGGGAAAATGGATGTTTTAATTGTTAGCTGTTCTTTTGATGTATCATTGTTTGAGTCACTATCTCCACAAGCACTTAAGAAAGCAATGGAGGAGAGGCTTGCAATTAAAAATGTATATGATTTCATACTAAACTCCTTGTTTCGTTTTATTAACCATGGATTATTGTATCGTAATCATTCTGATTTGTGAATAGGTTTCTTTATAATTAATCGGCTTGTAATTAGTAATAGATGGTTTGACTATTATACGAATTATTGCTAAGAAGAGAGACGACTAGTTAAAATGAATAAGAATAGTAGGGGGGATCATTTGATGATTAACGCAATTGCTCACCGGGGGTATGCTGCAAAATATCCAGAAAATACACATGCTGCATTTGCGGCAGCAATTGAACTTCGTTTTGCAGTAATTGAACTAGATGTACACTTAAGCTTCGACGGGATACCGGTTGTTATTCACGACTTTAAGGTGGATCGAGTAACGGATGGAAAAGGGAATGTAGACCAATTTACTGTAGCAGAATTAAAAAAATTAAAGGTGTGTGGGTCGGAGCGCATTCCAACATTGGCTGAAGTCTTCGCTTGGTTTGGTGGTCAAACGAGGTTTGCAATTGAATTAAAAAATGAAGGGAATCGTTATCCTGGTATTGAAGAAACGGTTTTAGACGTCATACAACAATTCCGTTTACTGAATGATGTGTATGTAAATTCCTTTAATCATCATACGATAGAACGAATGAGAGAATTATCTTCAAAAATTGAGTTAGGGTTTATAAAGCGACGTCCAACCGCAGCATTGTTTAAAAAGATGCATCAATTAAGAATAACTTCATTAGCGATGAACTATCGATTCTTTAGCAAACGTATAGTGAATCAATGTAAAAAAGAAGGGATTCAGCTAATAGTCTACGGAATGGATAAAGAGAGGCAAATGAAGCGGATGTTAACTTATCCTGATGTTCGTTGTACGGTAAAAGAACTTGAAACATTTATTCGTCTTTATAAGGAAAAAGAACAATATAGATAAGTAACGCTAATGTTAATGGATAACACAGAAAATTCAATAAAATAAAGCTCTATACGTTTATAAAATAGAAGGAACTCCTTCCATATGTTTTGGAAATTGAGGGAACGAATGAAGAGTTTAAAGAGCTTATCCGTTCACATATGTTATTCAACGAAGATATCGTTATGCCAGATCCGGAAATGCAGATGTGAATGGAGAATTTTGAGAATGAGCAAATGACTTACATACTGCAAATTAACAAAGAAACCTTTCATCAGGAAATTGTGTCAATGAATGTTGTTGCGGCTTCTGAAGATGGGGACATGTCAATGGAGATTGTGATGGCGTTTGATTGTGTCTATTCCATATATGATGAAATAAAAGATATTAATGTCCCTAGTGAGGCAATTGACGAAGCCAGGGCTTTAGTGTAAAAAGCTAAAAAACCCGTCTTGACGAACGGGTTTTTAGCTGCAGTGATTACTCTTTATCTGTAGTTGTAACAGTGACGGGAGAGTACTCTGCAATAACGGTTTGTCCATGAACTGAAACGCTGCCATCAGGCGTTAAGTCTTTTTCAGTCATAATTCCAAGGGCGATTGTAAATTGATTTAACTTAAGAGGTATGTTTTGCTCGCGACGAATCTCTTGACCGTTCACATAAAAAACAGCTTCATCTTTTACACGGCTATACGTAATTTTGTATGAGTTAAACTCACGTGGCTTAAAATGATTAGTTGCTTCTTTAAATAAGCAAAAATACTTTGTTTGATCTGTGTCGGGTACATTTACACCAGGAAACGGCAAAATACCATATACAGAAGCGTATTGGTCGTCATTGGCAAAAAAGTCAAGTGCTGCACCTGTAGTAAAGTCCAATAAATTTAAGGAAACATAGCCATCGTATAAGTCACCTGGAATCGTGTCTTTTGTACGGGCGCGAATGTCAAGCTCAATTTCTATTTCACCATCTTTTGGTATTTCTACCGGCTCAGCTGAATAGTACATGTGTTTTGCGTTATCTAGTATTTGGATTGAGTCATGCTGATTGGATAAAGGAGCGCGGACATAAAGAATGCCATTTCGAACGATAACAACAGCATTTGGTTCACGATAGCTCCAGAATGATCCGTCTTGTAATGGAAAACCACCAATCTTCCATGTATCTGTGCTCGAAATAATTGAATCGAAATTGCCTAATACTTTTTTCATGATCGATTACTCCTTTTTTTAAAAGATTCCTTGGATAACTAAGCATAAAATCAAAATAAGACCAGTTCTTATTGTTGCTTTTAACGAAGCACCCATTAATACCCCGTACTTAGTTGCTTCATTTGTATCTTCTAAAGAGTTGTATACGTTTACTAGTGGAACCACTGTAATGAGTGCAATAATGGTATACAATGGATAAGGTTCAAAGAGCGAAAGGATTACTATAGATAGATAAGCAGATGCAGTTAATAGTTTCGAAAATACTAAACCGCGTTTTTCTCCCCATAATACAACAAGTGTACGTTTGCCTGCTTCTTTATCCGCCTGCCAGTGCAAGAAATGGTGATTATATAAAATCAATGTTGTCAGTAGCCCGATTGGAATTGAGGCAAGAAAAGAGTGGAATGAAAGGGATGTTGTCATCACAAAGTACGTACCCATGACCGGCAAGACACCGAACGCTAGAAAGATGGCTAACTCACTATATCCTTTACCACGGTAGCCAAATTTAAGGGGAGGAGCGACATAAAAATAGGCAATTAACCCTCCTACCAATGCAAATAACAATAATTCCAAACCGCGAATAAATGCTAAAGCTAAGCCGGAAACAAATGCAATTGCTAAAAAGAACCATGTAACGCGTGCAAAGTGTTTTTCTGATACGGCGCCACTTGGCAATAAACCTGAATTTGTTGATATCGCATGGTCTGATTGACTCGCCTTTTCATCTACACCATTACGGAAGTCCCACAAATCATTAATCATATTAGAAAATAAATGAGCGCTTGTTGCCCCGAGTAAAGTTAGGAAAAACAAGCCTATATGAAAAGAGTTATCCCAAGCAAATGCAGCAGCACTTCCAAGTAGTACCGGTAATATCATGACAGGAAGTACTTGAGATCTAGCTGCTTTTAACCAAAAAGAAACTTGCTTCACTAATTGTTCACCTCCAACGTACAATCTTTCCTTTATGACTATACACTCTCATAGATAAATTCTCAATTATTCGGGTTCATTTACTGCACTTTGGAAAATGTTTCACATGTGATATGCTTAAAGAGATAAAGTGAAAACGAATTCAAAGAAAGAAGGCTCTTTATGGAACCACATGACCTTGTTATTGTTCGTAAAAAAAGTCCGTTACTCTTGAAAATAGGGAAGTTAATTATGGCTATTATTGGTCTTCTTGGTGTAGTGGCGGGGATAGCGCTCGCTGCTACTGGACAGGGAACGATGATTCAAGCATTTCTAATCTTGACTGTTGCGATCATTAGTTTAGGAATTTCTCTTTTACGAGTGCAAACCGTCACATGTCCTCATTGTGAAGCGGAAGCAACAATCCATACATTAACAGTTGATTTTGAGTGCCGCCGTTGTTTAAAGCCAACTGCAATAAAATGGAAGAAGTGATAGCTAATGCATTGCATTAGCTATTTTTGTTTATCGAATAGTTTGATTATCATTTTCTTTAAAAAATCCCTTTCTATTTAATAAAACATTATTTATAATGAATCCATTAGCAAAAACGAATATTGTCTTTTCACTCGTATAATAGCGGTAATACGGTCCGCGAGTTTCTACCAGACTGCCAATAATGGTCTGACTACGAGTGGTCTTTCTTTACGTGTTTTTATGAATGCGGCAAAGCCGAAAGATCACTCGATTATTCGAGTGATCTTTCGGCTTTTTATAATTGAAGGGAGAATGGAAATGGAATTATTAAAACAAGCTATTAGCGAACGTGGAACTGTCTTATCATCTGGTGTTTTAAAAGTAGACCAATTTTTGAATCATCAAGTAGATACAACGTTAATGTCGGCTATTGGTGAGGAATTTGCACGTTTGTTTAAAAATGAAAACATCACAAAAATCATCACGATTGAGTCATCAGGAATTGCTCCAAGTTTTATGTGTGCACATGTACTTGAAACACCGCTCATTTTTGCGCGCAAGAAAAAGTCAGTTACTATGAATGTCGATAATGTCTATTCAAGTCGTGTGTATTCATTTACTAAGAAAGAATATTCCGAAGTGACTGTTTCGAAGGATTTGATCACAACGGGGGACCGTGTATTAATCATAGATGATTTCTTAGCTAATGGACAAGCTGCAACAGGCTTGGCAGACATTGTTGAAAAAGCTGGAGCAACGGTTATTGGTATTGGTATTGTCATTGAGAAGTCATTTCAAGATGGAAGAGCTTTATTGGAAGAAAAAGGGTATCGAATTGAATCATTGGCCCGTATCGCATCATTAGAAGATCAGACAGTCCGTTTTATCAACGAAGCTGTTATACAAAATAACTAGCAGAGGATGGGATATTAAGAATGGACGTTCATTACCCTTTATTTAAAAAGCAAGATATTGATGCTTTCTTTGCATTGTTTCAGAACAATTTGGCTAATTTTGTTGTCATCACTGTTACCTTGCTTGGAATGGGCTTTTCAACTGAGATTGTTTTTGGTCGCGTTATACCAGGTGTCGCTGTAGCAGTCATTGTCGGTAATCTTTATTATGCTCATATGGCGAAGCGTTTGGCAAAGAAAGAAAACCGCTCAGATGTTACAGCTTTATCCTACGGGGTATCAACACCTGTTATGTTTGTTTTTCTATTTGGTGTTACAGCACCAGCACTGGCGTTAACAAATGACCATGAACTTGCATGGAAAATTGCTGTTGCCGCTGCTTTTCTATCGGGGCTAGTAGAAGCACTTGTTGCGTTTTTTGGAAATTGGGTCAGAAAACATACACCAAGACCTGCATTACTCGGAGCTTTGGCAGGTGTGGCCTTTACTTTTGTAGCTGGGGAAATGTTGTTCTCTGTTTTTGAAGTGCCGATTATCGGTTTAATTGCGTTAGCTATTATTTTAGTAGGGTTTGTTGCAAAAGTCGGTTTACCATTTAAGATTCCAGCATCTCTTTTAGCGATTATCGCAGGTGTCGTATTAGCCTTTGCACTAGGTTATCAAACGAGTGAAGATTTAACACAGGCACTTGAGAGTGTAGGATTTTATCCATTTTTACCAACATTAGCAGCCTTCGAAGGTATGTCTTATTTATTTGGAGCACTTATAGGATTATTAGGTATTTTAATTCCAATTACAATTTATAATGCGATTGAAACGATGAATAATGTTGACGCGATGTCAGCTGCCGGTGATTCATATGACGTTCGAGAATGCCAGGCGGTTGATGGCATTGGCGCGATGATTGGTGCCTGTTTTGGAGGAATGTTTCCAACTACAGTTTATATTGCTACTGTAGGTGCAAAACAAATGGAAGCAGGACGGGGGTACAGCGTATTAAATGCAGTTGTTTTTGCGCTTGCGTCTGTAACAGGACTGATTGCGGCGTTCTCTGCGTTAATTCCAATGGCGGCAATTGCTCCAATATTGGTTTTTGTGGGGATGTCAATGATATCAAGTACATTTGCAAACAATGAAAGAAAATACTATCCAGCTATTGCACTTGCAATGTTGCCGTATATCGCTAATTACATGATGACTCGTTTTAATAACAATGCCCCAGACGTTGTTGCTGGTATTTCAGAGGGAATTGTTCCGCTTGGTCAAGGTGCGATGTTTACAGCAATTATTATCGGAGCTATAACTGTGTTTTTAATTGACAAAGATTTCTACAAAGCAGCTATCTTTTCAGTAATTGGTGCAGTGCTTGCTTTCTTTGGTTTTATGCATGCTCCATCACTTGCAATTAATGCAGCCTTTGATTTTACGATAGGGTATTTACTTATTGCTGTGTTCTTTGTTTATACTGGTTTTAGGGAAAAAGGGCAAGCTGTTTCTACTGAAAAAGAGCAAACCCAAAAAGTTGCTTAATCTAAACTGCATTCGAGTAATGACTACTATAATTCCTTCGATGAGAATAGAAAAAAGCTGGAGTGCTCTCCAGCTTTTTTTGTTATTCGTTTAGTTTCTTCCAAACATCCCACTGACCGGAATTATTTGGGTTCTCACCTTGAGTCCACCATTTTGCTTCAAAGAGTTGTCCTTCGTGCAAGACACGATCACCAGCAGTGTAAATTGTTTCTGCTTTCCACTCATCAGGTCCTTCTGGTATATGTTCCGGATCAATTATTTTTTTCCAAACATCCCACTGGCCAGAATCATTTGGATTCTCGCCTTGAGTCCACCATTTCGCTTCAAAGAGCTGTCCATCGTGCAAGACACGGTCACCCGCAGTATAGATCGTTTTTGCGTGCCATTCTTGTGGCCCTTCAGGTATCTCTTCGCATTCAGCTATCTTCTGCCAAACATCCCACGTGCCAGAATCATTTGGATTTTCACCTTGAGTCCACCACTGTGCTTCAAAGAATACACCATCATGCTCTACGCGATCGCCAGCAGTGTATATATCGTTGCTATTCCAAGATTCATATACACAAATAGGTGGTTCTGGTTCTCCAGGTTCCCCAGGCACTTCAGGCTCCTCAATAAATGCATAATCACTAGGGCTTCTCATCCCTGGAGTACCAAAGTAGGCTTCTAAAGAACCGGTAATTCTGACATAGCTACCAAGATTATCAGGGTTATTAACAAGGTTTAATCCGTTACGTACAGGTGTTTGATTAACAAGCTGTACAGGTAACATCTTTGTTCGGTCCGTTTCATTTGGATCATCGGCGATTAATAGATTAGAAGGAGCGTGAACACCTTCGCCAATAATTGGCTGGTTATTATTAATTGAACCTACGATATAACCTATTACCGGATGTACCCCAGAATTATTTGCAAGAGCCTGAGCGACAGTAAGGGTTCCAGAAGGTTCTTCAATATCGCGTCCTTCAATGGTAATGCGGCTTCCTTCTACATAATTAATTGGTTCAGTTTGTGCCGAGACATAATCGACAACACTCTGCCAAACAGGACCAATCGCATCATCCATTACAGTGCCTAAATTGTAAAAGGCTGCCCCGTGCATATAGTCATTGTAGGCGACAGTATAAGTGGTCGACTCGTCGATTGGCTCACCGTTCTCAAGTAAGATGACTACGTCTGCAAAGCCAGAGTCGGCTGGGATAAGCGTATAAGTTAAACCTGAAGTCTGTAAATCAACGCCGTTTCTATAATTGGCTTGGTCAAGAATAACCTCTTTAATTCGCTTACCAGTCGTTTCGACCATTACAATTGTATTTCCAAATGAGTCAAGTGATTCAATTTGCCGATCTGTAATTTCTCCTGGAGGAATTTCACCTGTCACTGAGGATCCATTTAAGAGGGCAAAATCACTGTTTGTTTTTTCACGTAAAGCATCTGTATATAAATTACCAATACCTACGTCTTGCTTTAGTTTATTTATTGAATACAGACCTGTATTTGTAGAACCAATTATTTCCCCTGGATTAGGAGCAGTTGGGTCTACCTTTAGAGAGATACGACCTTCAGAAGTATAGTCAAGAGCTTGTCCGTTTTCTGTTAATGAGAGGGCATATTGCTCCATTGCAGCGGTCATTAGTCCAACGGTTTCTTGCAATACTTCGCCATCAAAATTATAGCCAGATCCACCGGTACCAATATAATCGGCAACTGCAACTTTATAAGTTGCTTCTGGATCAATTACTTCACCTGCGACGGTTAGATTCGAATCAAGATAACTTCCAGTCATACCGGTTATAATTTCATAGTGTAAACCAGACGTTTGCAAATCAATTTGATTGCGGTTGTCTCTTGAGTAAGAGAAGGCTATTACTTCCTCAATTGCTTCTCCAGTCATTTCAATAACCATAATCTCATTCGCAAAGGGTTCTATTTTGTAAATATCGTTTAACGTAACATCTCCGGCAGGGATGCTATCTCGTAACCCACCATTGTTTGTTAATGCAATATCTGCATCTGCAAAGTCGCGCATCGCATCAGTCCAAAAATTGCCCAAGGGTGCATCACTTGTATATCGTCCATCACGAGTTAATCCAGTGTTGCTATAGCCAACGACTTTCCCTAACACATCTTCCATTTCTTCCTTATAGCCGTCTATTACAGCTTGTACAGCTTCGTCAACATCTGTTAATGATGAAACAGATGTTAATTGACCTGCGACACTTGTAACTTCTGCTGCTTCATCATCATATAAGAGTTCTAGCTCTCCAATATTTCGAAGGTTCGAACCTGTTTGAGCAATAGGTGTTCCATTTACAATTACTGGTTGATTAAGAGTTGTGTGGGAATGTGCCCCAATAATTAAATCAAAATAATCAACGGACTCTGCCAAGCGGCGATCTTGATCATACCCAATGTGAGTAAGTGCAATAATAACGTCAGCTTCTGCTTCAAGCTCATCTTGATAAGCGAGTGCTGTAGCAACGTAATCAGTGTCAAATTCCATTCCAACTACATTTGCTGGGGCAGTCGCAGGTGGAGCTTGTGTTATACCAAGCAAAGCAACGGAAAGCCCATTAACGTCAATAATTGTATAGGGATCTGGATTTGTTACATCTGTATCGAGTGTGTCTACATTGGCACCAAGCCAAGGAAAAGATGAATCCTCGATGTTCTCTTGTAAATAGCGTTGTCCATAGTCGAATTCATGATTACCAATCGTGAAAGCATCAAGTCCTGCTAAATTAAAAACATCAATCATAGGTTTACCATAATTCAAATCAACTACGGGATTGCCACTGGCAAAATCTCCAGCATCTAGGTAAAGAACATGTTCTTCTGCCTCACGTTGTTGATGAATGTATGCAGATACTTTCCCAAAATCATCAAAGGTAGCGTGAATATCATTGGTGTGAAAAATGTTTAATGTGCGTTCACTTGCATGAGCAAGAGGAGAAAAAACAAACAATGCAACAAGGGTGAATAAGAGTGGATACAACATCTTCTTTGTCATGTTCATTAGCGATATGATTCCTCCTAAATTAAAGTAGAAAAAACTCCTTTCATAGTCTACTAGAATCATACCAAAAGAATTAGTAGAAAGTTGTCGAATGATCAAAGGTTTTGTAAAGATTATGATAAATCATGAAAAGGGACTAGGTCGTTTGAATTGTTTATTTAGGAGAATTACGGAAGAGGTTATCCTTTACTTAGGAGTGAAAGAGAAAAGACCCTTTTATTTAAAAGGGCCTCCAAATTAACTAGCTGTATCTTTTAATGCAGTAAGAATTTCATTTGAGCGACTTGAGATAGTGGATGTGCTAACACCGTATTTTGTCGCCAATGCTTTTTGTGTCGCGGATACCGGTGCAAACTCTTGTAGTGCATACTCGATAGCAGCGGCAAAAACCTCTGGCTTACGAATAGTGGGCTGCTGTCCTGTGGCAAACGCTTGCCACTTCTGCAATGCAAGTATCTCGATTTCCGGCGGTTGCTGATCGTCGCGTAACCCCTTAAGTAAACATTCAGCCGTTTCTTTTTGCAAATCATTATCCCAGTTAAACTGATCAACTGTAATGGCTTCGTGGTTATCTTCAGCAAGTAATGCAGAAAGAAGTTGTGGCCATTTTTTAATGTAATGAGCTGTATTTGTTTGTGCATGATTAAATGAAGCAATTGTTTCCTTCATCTTATCCGTTTTTTCTGGAATATTACTAATGACAGGTCCAATAAAAGCATAATGGTTTTCTGATTGAGCAGGGAAACCAATAATTGTAGAACCAACTTGAACGGTTTCTTGATGATCTTTAGGGATATTATGTGTATAGCGGTCGCCTGATAATAAATCAATGCTCGTACAAACAAGTTCTTCAACTTGTTCTACTTCAAGAACAGCAGGACGCGTGCCTTTCCATGTTTGCACAATTTCAATCGTTTTTGGACGTTTTAACTTCTTCACTTTGCTTTCAATAAACACATCAAAGATGGTTGACTCTTCTTCATCTATTGGTTTATGGAAAATGAGCCATACGAGCAACATGCTCGATAGTGTTTCGGTTACACTTTCTTCAACATCAGGATATACATGGTGATAGCTTTGAACCCAGTTTGTCAATTCTTTTTGATAACGAGTAAATGCATTATACAGCATTTCAGTTTCCAATTGACTAAGTTCATCAGATACAACAGCAGGCTGTTGGTCGGCATTGTTCATACAGCACTTTTTATATTTTCGGCCGCTGCCACAATGGCATGGATCGTTTCGTTTAAGCATATTTGTTCCTCCTTACGAATCAACTTTTCTATTTTAACAGATTCTGAGGAGAAAAACAGTTGTTTATCATTTGTTTAGATCGGATAAAGACTGCTAAGGAGGCGATTTTATGCGCGCGTTATTCTTGAATTGCTCTTTAAAGCAATCAAAGGAAGGCCACTCATTTTATTACTACAAGGTCGCAGGGTAGTTGTCACTGGTAATGAAGATGGGGCAAAACATACAATTGCTTTATTATTTTTTGGATTAAGCTACATAGGAATTACCGTTGCCCTAGAAAGTTGTGCATACTGGTTAGGAGAGGACGGACCTGGACCGTCTTTTATGGAAGCAGCGCGGACTTCGGCGATAAGAGCAAGTGCAACTGGGAACATCATTAGCGCGGTAGCTGCATTGGAAATAAACATGGTTAATAAGCCTGTCGCTAACATAATCCCGAGAATGATTTTATGACTGTCAGTTCCAATAAAATCAATGTTTGATAACACTATGCGCCTATGCAAATTCCATTTTTCTATCGCAATCGCAAGAATAAAACCGCCCATATACATAAAAATAACTGGTTCTGCGTATGAGCTAGAAACAACGTCAACAGGAGCCCTGCCAAAAAGAGGAATAAAAACGAGCGGAATTAGTGAGGCCGCTGCCATGGGAATGGAACCCAATATGTACCTACTAGTGCTATAGGTGAAATAACAAATCGTCCTTCGTATCCGATCATATCATTTGGGATTAGGAGAAAAGCGAGTAATGCGAGTATTGGGCTAAGTTTAAGTCCAATTACATTTGTCCGCGTATAAGAAACCGCATTCGACATATTTCCACCTACTTTTCTTATAATTATTTTACTTTACTGCATTTTGTCGAATTTGAAAATGAAAGCGCAATCTTTATTTTTTTGTTTTGACAGACATTCTGTTGCATGCTAAAGTAGTGGAAATACTCACACATATGGAAACACTCTTTATAAAGAGAAGCGGAGGGACTGGCCCATTGAAGCTTCAGCAACCATTCATTTGAAAAGGTGCTAAATCCAGCAAAGGGAACTTTGGAAGATAAGGGGTAAGCAGCAGATGTTGCATACAAAGCCCTTTTTTCTTAGAAAAAAGGGCTTTTCTACATGTGAATAGTACAGCCAGGTGCAGCTTTAGCTGCAAAAGAGGGGAACTTGGTGCAAATCCAAGACGGTCCCGCCACTGTAACACGAGAATTGATATCGTGAAGTCAGATTACCCGCCTGGTTGTTCTGCTTGGCTCTACGTGGATCTAGAGAGGAGCGGAAATGATGCCTTTAGAGATGCTGTGTTTATCACGCATGCTTATTTTGGTATATTTTCCGGTTCCCTTTCTTACAAGAGGGAATTTTTTTATGTTGAGTACATCAATTAAAGGGGTGGAGAGCATGTCAAAAACAAAAAGTTCATCATTAGGGTATCCTCGAATCGGTAAGGAGCGAGAATGGAAGCGAAGTTTAGAATCGTTCTGGTCAGGTAAAACAACAATTGACCATTTTCAAAAAGAACAAAAACAATTACGGTTATCGTATTTGAATACGCAAAAAACATTGGGTATTGATTACATTCCGGTTGGCGATTTTAGCTATTATGATCATGTACTTGACACAGCCGTTGCATTTGGTCTTGTCCCGTCTCGTTTTGAATATGAGGGGGGGCAAGTAAGCGATGAAACTTATTTTGCAATTGCGAGAGGCACAGATTCTGCAGTAGCTGCAGAAATGACAAAATGGTATAACACAAACTATCACTATATTGTACCTGAATTAAATGCGCGAGAACCGAAACTTGTCGATAACCGCTGGCTTCGTCTTTATGAGGAAGCAAAATCAGAACTCGGAATTGATGGTAAACCGGTACTTCTTGGACCGATTAGTTTTGTTCAATTAGCAAAACAATACGGGGAGAAAGATTTTAGTCAACATGTAGCATCTTTAGTTCCACTTTATGTAGAAGTATTCAACCAGTTAGCTGAAGCGGGAGCAACACTCATTCAAGTTGATGAACCTGGATTAGCGGGTGATGTATCAGAGGAGGTTTGGACTGTATTAGAGCGCGTTTATCAAACGTTTGCGCAGGCAGCTCCTAAAGCCAATGTATTGTTGCAAACATATTTTGAGAGTGTCTCCGATTACGATCGATTAATTAAGCTTCCAGTTTCGGGATTTGGTCTCGATTTTGTACATGGAAAAGAAGATGTAGTAAACAATATTAAAAAGCAAGGTTTTCCAGCAGGGAAAATTCTGGCGGCAGGAATAATTGACGGTAGAAACATTTGGCGGAAGGATTTAACAAAAGCTTATGCAGATTTAGAGACAATCACGGAATTTGTGGAAGCGGACCGACTAATCGTGCAACCTTCTTGTAGTTTGCTTCATGTTCCAGTATCGGTTGAAGTAGAATCGACTTTGCCAAAAGTGCTAAAAGAAGCAATCGCTTTTGCAAATGAAAAACTAACTGAAGTTGTAACACTTGCGAACGTTAAAAATAGTGAAATAGATGCAAATATACTAATAGAAAGCAAACAGGCGATTGAACGATTGGATCAGTCAGAAAGTCGAAATAACAAGGCAGTTCAAAAGGAATTGGCTGTAAGTAAAACTGAAGATACGAGCAGAGGCATAGACGCGCAAACTCGTTATGAAAAACAAACAAAAAAACTTCAATTGCCATTATTGCCAACAACGACAATAGGGAGTTTTCCACAAACGAAAGAAGTACGAAAAAAGCGACTTGATTGGAGAAAAGAACGTATTTCAAATAGCGAATATGAGGAATTTATTCAAGATGAAATGGACCGGTGGATTGCTATACAAGAAGATATCGGACTTGATGTTCTGGTGCATGGCGAATTCGAGCGAACCGATATGGTCGAATTTTTTGGAGAAAAGCTAGGTGGATTCCAGTTCACCGCAAATGGTTGGGTTCAGTCTTATGGATCTCGTTGCGTGAAGCCACCAGTTATATACGGAGACGTTCATTTCAAAGAGGCAATGACTGTTAAAGAAACTGTATATGCACAGTCAAAAACAACAAAGCCTGTTAAAGGGATGCTTACGGGTCCTGTAACAATTTATAATTGGTCGTTCCCACGGACTGACGTATCAGAAGCTGATGTCGTTAATCAAATTGCACTTGCATTAAAAAAAGAAGTGCTTGCGCTTGAGGAGAATGGCATTGGCGTCATTCAAGTAGATGAACCAGCATTAAGAGAAGGGTTGCCTCTTAAACGAGCGAAATGGGATGCCTATTTAAATCAATCTGTTATTGGTTTCCAGTTGACTGTTAACCATGTTCAGCCTGAAACACAAATCCATACGCATATGTGTTATTCTGATTTCCAAGATATCATTGAAGCGATTGATGCACTTGATGCAGATGTAATTTCAATTGAGATGTCCCGGAGCCATGGCGAATTGATTTCTTCGTTTGAAGATTTCACCTATGACAAAGGTATTGGCCTTGGTGTGTATGACATTCATAGTCCGCGTGTTCCTGCTCAAGAAGAAATGGAGCGCAACATCGAACGTGCATTACAAGTGCTTGACCAACGATTGTTTTGGGTTAACCCTGATTGTGGATTAAAAACGAGACAAGAGCCAGAAACTGTAGAAGCATTAAAAGTAATGGTACAAGCAGCAAATAAAGTAAGACAACAGATTGAAGTTAATAAATAAAAAACAGGAGGGGCTAGCCCCTCCTGTTTTTTAGGCATTTAAGTTTGTTGAATCGGTTGGCTTACTTGGTTTGGTCATACTCCTTGCGCCCTCAATTCCAAGAAATACGCACATTATGAACAGAATAAAGGAAGCGATCGCTAATAAATAATTTTCGGACATGAAATTTGTATACAACATGACGAGGAGAGCACTTGTTGTCACAATAAACATAAAGATCATAGGTATGATAACAAACAATGCTTTTGATTTTGTTTTTACTAGCCAAAGTGTAACTGCTAAAAGGGCGAGGGCACCTAACATTTGATTTGCTGCCCCAAACAAAGGCCATACAGTTTGCCATGTACCTGTTAATGCTAGTATTGCAGCACCAATTAGTCCGAGGACTGTTGCGATATGTTTATTGGTTAAAAATGAGACATTTGTGCTTTCTCCGAGTTCGGTAACTGCATAGCGCATAAGACGTGTAGCTGAATCAAGTGTGGTCATTAGAAAAGCAGATGCTGCAAGTGCTGTAA
Source organism: Shouchella patagoniensis (assembly GCF_002019705.1). Lineage (GTDB taxonomy): Bacteria > Bacillota > Bacilli > Bacillales > Bacillaceae_D > Shouchella > Shouchella patagoniensis. The sequence continues at coordinate 63,280 of NZ_KV917377.1, forward strand.
ATGTAACACCAGCTTGGACAGGCATACCCCATGTACTCATAAAATAACCGATTCCTACGGAAAAGACACTAATAGGATCATTCAATTGAGTCATTAGAGCAGAAAATTCACCCATTGTAAGATATGCAACGGAACCTATTGCAATAATCGCTACAAATGCTTCAAATAGCATTGAGCCATAGGCAACCAATCGACCGCTTTTTTCATTTGCGAGTTGTTTTGACGTAGTACCGGATGATACTAATGAGTGAAAACCTGAAATGGCTCCACAGGCAATTGTAATAAATAATATTGGAAATAAAAAACCAAGTGTTTCATTATAAAAACCTGTAAATGCTGGCATTTCAATTGTTGGTCTTGCAATTAGCAACCCGAGAAAGGCTCCACCGATGAGGAAATAGAGCATAAATGAGTTTAAATAATCACGTGGTTGCAAGAGGAACCAAACTGGAAGTACGGACGCCAAGTAAGCATAAACAATTAATATTAGTGACCATGAAGTCGCACTTAATTCAATTGGAAAAGAGAGACCAATCCATATGGAGAGAGCCATAGCAACAGAACCTAAAGTTGTAGCTAATATAAGATTCATACGTACTTGATTTATAAGAATTCCAAATAATATTGCTACAGCAATAAAAAGCAATGATGCTGTAGCAGCACCAGGAAAAGAAACAAAGGTATTGGCAACTAAAATAACGAAAACTCCGACAATTAAAATCAATGTTGCAATCGAAAAAGATAGAAACATTAGCTGTCCTCGTCGCCCCATGTATTCCTTTATGACTTCTCCAATTGATTTTGCTTTATGCCGAACGGAAGCTTGTAAGGATGCATAGTCATGTGTACCACCCACAAAAATACTACCTATTATAATCCATAACACTGCAGGCAGCCAGCCAAAGACAATGGCGGCAATAGGACCAGTGATTGGCCCACCCCCAGCGATCGTTGTAAAATGGTGGCCAATTAATACTGGTGTTTTGGTTGGTATATATTCTTTTCCATCATAAAGCGTATGTGCAGGTGTAACTCTTGATCCATCAATTTTTAAACGCCTTTCTAAGTATTTTCCGTACGTAAAATAAGCAATGATTAATATTACCCCACAAATGAGCATCAGAGTGACAAAATTCATGAATTCACCTCGTTTTTAGATTTTAATGGTTCTATAAATGGTTGAATAAAAGGTCTCCCTTTTCGATTCATATGTATATCCATTGAGTCTAGGGAGAGTATACCAATGTAACGCTCGTACCAGCCATGAATCCCCCATTTAATGAATGATACTTTACGGGATCGTTTTGCTTTTTTGATTAAACTAGGGTTTGGGGTTTGTGTGACAAAGAACAGCCCAATATAGATAGATGACATATGAGATGGTGTAGTTGCACAGTGCCTGCAAATATACGCATCTAATTCTTGTTTGAATTGTTCGAATTCTGATTCTGTAGCTTGAGTTGTTTCATATAAGAAAAAATGTTGGTTATTTTCTACGCTCCAAATAGTGATATCTTTTGTCATCATATAACGTTCATCTTTACGATAATAATGAGCGCTAAATCGTAAGGGTATACTACCGAGATCGTCTTTTGTGTAGACATTAAATTGGTGTTTAAGTTTGTTCTCAAATGAACGTATAAATTGGTCAGCTCTCACGATAACACCTCCTTATTGGTGGGAGCGCTTACAACGCGTGTCTTTTATTATAATTGTTAGAAAATAATAGATCAATACTTTCTGTCCATTTACATCATAACAATGGCGTAAGGTGCACCGTTTTAAAATAAACAGATAGGGAATTAGATAGGAAACAAACAAAGAAAGTGGAGTGATTTGAAGTGAATTTGTATATTAACGGTAAATGGATTGGGGATAAACTGGATAGATTTGAAGTGACTAATCCCGCGACAGGAGAAGTAGTAGACACAGTGCCAAAAGGGGGAAAAAGTGATGCTGAAGTCGCAGTGACAGCAGCTCAAGAGGCGTTACCAGGTTGGTCAGCACTATCAGCATATGAACGAAGTGAAAAATTAGAAGCGTGGTTCCGCTTAATAGAAGAACATACAGAAGAGTTGGCTCAAACGATGACGAAAGAACAAGGTAAATCAATTAATGAGTCAAGGGGAGAGATTGGGTACGCAAATTCATTTATCAAGTGGTATGCAGAAGAAGGAAAGCGAGCTTATGGAGAGACAATACCCGCCGCTTCTGCTAATAAGAGAATGTATGTGATTAAACAACCAGTTGGTGTTGTAGCAGCTATTACTCCATGGAATTTTCCAGCTGCGATGATTACGAGAAAAGTAGCACCAGCTCTTGCTGTTGGTTGTACAACAGTGATTAAACCTGCTTCGCAAACACCACTTACTGCGTTAAAGCTAGCTGAACTTGCAGAACAAGCAGAAATTCCAAAAGGGGTTATTAATGTTGTTGTTGGATCAACGAGTGAAATTTCAAAAGCTTGGCAAGACGATAAACGTGTACGCAAACTGACGTTTACAGGCTCCACAGAGGTGGGCAGAAAGTTAATGAGTGGAGCGGCCGATACGGTGAAAAAGATCTCATTAGAATTAGGGGGGCATGCGCCAGTACTTGTTTTTAAAGACGCTGACATTGATCGGGCTGTAGAAGATACGATTGCCTCTAAATTTCGTAACGGAGGACAAACCTGTGTATGTGCAAACCGAATCTACGTTCACGAGTCCATTGTCGACGAGTTCACAAAGAAAATGAAAACAGCTGTGAAAGAGTTAAAAGTTGGTAATGGATTAGAAGAAGATACAGATATCGGACCAATGATTGATGAAGATGCAGTCGAGAAAGTAGTTGCTCATATTAATGATGCAAAAGAAAAAGGGGCAGAGGTTATAACTGGTGGAACAAGTAGAAATGGTTTGTTCTTAACGCCAACGGTTCTAGCCAATGTAACCGATGAAATGGCCTGTATGACAGAGGAAACGTTTGGTCCCCTAGCTCCAATTACAACATTTAAAACGGAAGAAGAAGTGATTGAGCGTGCAAATGACACAATTTTTGGGTTAGCAGCCTATGTGTTCACGAAGGATATCAATCAAGCCCTTAGAGTGACAGAAAAACTTGAATATGGAATCGTTGGTTTAAATGATGGTGGACCATCAGCAGCTCAAGCTCCTTTTGGTGGTTTTAAACAAAGTGGAATTGGCAGAGAGGGCGGAAAAGCAGGTTTGGAGGAGTTTCTTGAAAGCAAATACGTTTCTTTTAAATTATAAAAAAAGAATCGCGTCTTTAAAAGGCGCGATTTTTTTATAGACAAGAAAATGGTTATTTATGGTATATAAGGATATTCATTTAATTCCCTCTTGCAATTGATTTAAGTTCTAGTGTACTATTTAAGTAGAACACTGATATTGATAGAAAGAGGAGAGAAGATGACAAACTATCCATTAAGAGTGGCGAATGTAAACAAAACACTTGGTAAGAACCATGTTATTAAAAACATGTCGTTTCAATTAAGAAGAGGAGAAATTTATGGATTTTTAGGCCCTAATGGCTCTGGTAAAACAACGACTATTCGCATGATTGTCTCGTTAATTTCTCCTGAATCAGGTGACATTTACATTGAAGGAAATTCGGTGACTTCAGAGCGAAAAGAAGCGATTTCTAAGATTGGGGCAATTGTTGAGGATCCTGATTTATATGGCTATTTAACTGGAGAACAAAATCTTGAACATTTTGCTAGAATGAGTGTTAACGGTGTTACGAAAGAAAGAATAAAAGAAGTGGTGGCACTTGTTGAACTTGAGCATGCGATGAAGAAAAAAGTAAAATCTTACTCTTTAGGAATGAAGCAACGTCTTGGTATTGCCGTGTCCTTGCTTCATAAACCATCTGTACTCATTTTAGATGAACCAACAAATGGACTTGATCCAAAAGGAATTCGTGATTTGCGTCATTATTTGCAACGATTAGCAAAAGAAGATGGTGTCACATTACTAGTTTCAAGTCACCAATTAAATGAGATTGAAGTATTGTGTGATAGAGCAATTGTAATTAAATCTGGTGAAGTTGTAGAAGAAATCGCTATGAAAGATCATGAAAGTGATGTGGAAATGCTCGTAAATGTTCGTATTAAGGCTGAACCAATTAGCGAAGCGGTTGAAGTATTAACATCGTATGGAATGGTTTATGAAAAAGAAGATACCCTTGAGTTAGAAAAGCAGCCGTATAATCATGTGCCTAATATGGTAGCTGATCTCGTTCATGCAAATGTCCAGGTGTACGGAATATCATATAAAAATAAACTTGAAGACACATACTTTTCACTTACAGAAGAGAAGGAGGAAAATGCATCATGATTGGATTGCTACATAATGAATGGTTGAAGTCATGGTACGGAAGAAAGATGTGGCTTTTTAGCTTCATCATGCTTATCCTAGTTGCTGGTAGTGTTGGCATATCGTTGTTTGCACAATTCAACATGAGTGATGCCATCACAGCACAAGGGTTTGCAGAAGTTAGCGTCTTTTTATTTCCAATGTTTGTTATGATATACGGTGTTATTTTAATTGCTGGGGCTATTGCGGGTGAGCATGTGAACGGTACAATTAAACAATTATTAATTCGACCTGCTTCACGCTCCACCCTTCTTGCAAGTAAATGGCTTGGAAATGCTTTATTTTCAACACTGCTTTTCTTTTTATTAATTGGAATTACGACAGCAGTAGGACTGCTCGTTTTTACAAGCGATGGCACAAGCGCTACGACTATACTGAATGATATGTTCTCAATGGGTGCATATCAATTGCCAACAATGCTCTTCTACATGGCTTTAGCGACACTTATTGCTGTTACAACAAAGAGCACTGCTTTAACCATAGTCATCACATTTGCACCAATGTTTTTTGGGAGCTTGCTACAAATGTTTATTATAAGATATGAGTGGTCAAAGTGGATTGTTTTAACTCATATTGACTTCTTTAATAATTACCATCAAATTGGGATGATGCCAGGACCTTTTGAAAGTATGTGGGCGTCCCTCGGATTTCTATTTGCCCATATTGCTTTGTTTCTTCTGATTGCCCATATTGTCTTTCAAAAGAGAGATGTGCTTTAATAAAGAAGCCAGGCGTTTTATACGTCTGGCTTATTGGTTTAAGAAAGGGGGCTATCGCTATTGAGTATGCAATTTGATCCAAATAAAGCGATTTACGCCCAAATTGCCGATTATTATTATCAACGGATCTGCAGTGGAGAACTCATTCCAGGAGATAAACTTCCCTCGGTAAGAGAAACAGCTCAACTTTTACAAGTTAATCCAAATACAGTTTCTAGAGCGTATATGGAAATGGATCGCGAACAAGTTACTTTCTCAAAAAGGGGACAAGGTACATTTGTGACAACTGATATGGATATTATTACAGATTTAAAAGAATCTCTTGCAGGTGCCCAAATGGATGCTCTCATTACATACATGAGGAAACTTGGATTCTCCGATGAAGCAATCGTTGATTCGTTAAAACGTTCATTAAGGGAGGCGGGAGAATCTTGAATACGATTTCTATTAAAGGGATAGATAAAAAATATGGTCGTAAACGTGTGTTTGCAAACTTAAATGCGGAGTTAAATCAAAATCGGTTTGTTGTACTTTTAGGAGCGAATGGTGTCGGGAAATCGACTTTTCTAAAATTATGCGCCGGATTGGCTCCAATCGGAAAAGGGCAAATTGAACTAAATGAGAAAAGTTCAAGGCTTGAACGAACAAAAATATCGAGCTATGTATCAGAAGAAAGTGGCTTTGAGCCTTATAAGACAGCGGCAACTATCCTTTCTGATCACACCGTGTTATTTGATACATTTCAATTAAATCAAGCAAAAGAAATGTGTGCCCATATTGGCTTGCCGCTTCAAACGAAGTGGGGGGTGCTCTCTAAAGGACAAAGGCATTTGCTTTCATTAATTGTCGCGATTGCAAGCCCAAAACCATTCATTTTTATTGATGAAGTATTAGCTAACCTAGATACAACAAAAAAGAAAGCGATGCTTGGAATGTTAACTGACTTTGTTATAGAAGAAGATCGGATGATTTTAATAGCAACTCACGCGTATGAAGATGTGGAAATGCTTGCTGATGGTGTGATGTTTCTTCAGAAAGATAATGCAGACGTTATTAATGATTTAGATGAATGGCGATTTAAAAACAATCAATCATTAAAAGAGTTGTTTGCAGAGGTGGGAAAGGAATGAAGCTTTTTTTATTCTTTTTAAAAAGAGATCTGCGACTGTTATTTCCAGTAAATATGATTATTTTCATGATGTTCATTGTAGCGACCCTTTTGACTAAATTACTTCAGTTAAGAAGGGGTGGGGTTTTTGATGAGGTTCATTTTTCAGTAATTGTATTCTTATTATTTTTCTTTTCCTTACTAAGTGTTATGGCCATCATCATAGAATCAATCTGGCGTGAATGGAGAAAGGGTACTCAATTTGATTGGTATTTATATCCTGGATCGATGCATGTTAAGTTAATAAGCAAAGTAATTGCTATTTTTATTTGGCAGTATTTTCAGCTTATCGTTGCGATCTGTGTGGTAGTCGTACTTCTTTTTTGGACTGGGGATGACTCTTTTCGCCAAGATCTATTCATTGGAGAGTTTAGTGTAATTGATGAGTTTAGTTGGGAGTACTTATGGGGCCTAATTATTGTGCCGTTCGTTGCGATTGTGCAAATACTGTTTGGTTGCTTACTCTTTTTTGGATTAAAATCAATGTGGAGATTTTTTTATGTCATGATTTACACAAGCATTGTCTTTATCCTATATCCCTATGTCTATATTAAATTGTATCCTACTGAGGAACCTGTAGAAACAGAACCAATCTTAGGGTTGGTATTAGATGTAAATCATTCTCAATTTATTTTTGATGTTATTTTAGCCCTAAGCATTTATGGACTAATGTACATATTCGCAGTAAAGAAACTGGAACTTTGAATGTTTGTCTTTTCTTTCGTATATCGCTATCATAGAGGAATGCTCATAAAGAAGGTGATGTGTTTATAATGGTGAATGTAAATGTTCAAGCAACAACAGCCCTATTAAAAAAATTAGTTGAAATACCAAGTCCGTCAGGTTTTACCCATGATGTCATTGATTTTGTAGAATCTGACTTAAATAAAGCCGGTATTCAAACAATGAAAACACATAAAGGTGCTTTACTTGCGACGATTGAAGGAAAGGATAACGTGAAGCAAAGAATGTTAACTGCCCACGTTGACACACTCGGCGCAATTACAAAAGAAATTAAAGCAAATGGACGCCTTAAAATTGATTTAATAGGTGGGTTTGCTTTCAATTCAATTGAAGGCGAATACGTTGACATTCACAAAGCGGATGGAACTTCAATTAGTGGCACAATCGTTATGCACCAATCCTCGGTTCATGTGTACAAAGACGCAAAAACGGCGGAGAGAAACCAACAAAATATTGAAGTGCGTATTGATGCTCCTGTAACATCAGCAAAAGAGACACGTGATCTTGGGATCGAAGTCGGCGATTTTATTAGTTTTGCACCTCGGTTTGAACACACTGAAGGTGGATTTATTAAATCTCGCCATCTTGATGATAAAGCCAGCGTGGCGCTTGTACTCCAATTGTTTAAACAACTCATTGCAGATGGAATAACTCCAGCCCACACAACACATGTGTTAATATCTAATAATGAGGAAATTGGTTATGGAGGCAATGCCAATATACCAAAAGATGTTGTCGAATATCTTGCAGTCGATATGGGGGCAATAGGTGATGGCCAACAGTCAGATGAATATACGGTCTCAATTTGTGTGAAAGATGCGAGTGGTCCTTATCACTATGGTTTGCGAAATCATCTAATTGATTTGTGTAAACAAAATCAGATTCCATATAAAGTTGATATTTATCCGTATTATGGTTCCGATGCTTCTGCTGCCATTAAAGCAGGTCATGATATTGTTCACGGACTCATAGGTCCAGGAATTGAAGGTTCTCATTCAATGGAACGCACGCATGAGTCTTCACTTGAAGCAACATACCATTTGCTTAAAACATACATGCTATCAGAGATGAAGCATTAAAAAAGCTGCCCTTAGAAGGCAGCTTTTTCTATAAACTATGAGCGTACATCAGACGTTTCTTTTGTGTAAGCATTGAGCATCCAAGTATGCTTTTCGATTGTTTCTTTTAGTCCGATTAGCATGTCCTCTGTCGCATCATCTTCAAGTGAACCGCAAACATCAATCCCAGACTTAAGTTCGCGAGCGATCGTTTCATAATCGCGAACGAGATCACTGACCATCTCATCAGGAGACAATGTTTTGTCACCTTCTTTTATAATGGAATGTTGTAAGTATTCATCCATTGTTGCAACTGGGTGGCCTTTAATTGCTAATAGTCGTTCTGCAAGCTCATCGACTGTCTCCCCAGCTTCATTATAAAGTTCTTCGAATTTCTCATGTAAAGTAAAAAAATGTGGTCCCTTTACGTACCAATGATAATTGTGGAGTTTTACATACAGAACACTCCACGTTGCAACTTGTTTGTTTAATACGGTTTGAATTTTTTCTTGTGCCATGGTGTATTCCTCCCTAACTGGTTACTACTGTTACTATACCCCTTCATGTTCATCTTAAACCAAGTTTATGACTGCATCTTTATCTTGAATTCTCCGCCATGGACATGACAGAACATTTTCCCGGCAGCTTGAAGTAGTTCAAGACCATTTTGAATGTCGAAGTTTTTTGGGAAGAAGAAAATATGGACCCCTTCTGATGTGGACATGTTTGTTTGTGTACGAGTAGCAAATTCATTTGGAGAGGCAATCTTTCCCGTTTGATCATAAACATGATCGTTTTCAAAGGTAAGAGGAAGATTTACTTGTTTTAAATCATGGAATGTAATAGGGACTTTATATTCCATCATAAAAAAACGACATAAATCAATTGCAGAGTTAACCGGTTGAAAGTAACGTTCCTCTTTAATGGCGGTAAGAATCTGTTTATGGTGTAGCTCATGTTTAGAGTTTGACGGATTGTAATGATCTTGTTGAACAAAGTCATCTAAAGGCTGATCCAGTAAGTCAAAATGAAGCAGCTCTTGAAAAAATTGCAAACGCCCTTTTAACATTTGTGATGATTCGCTAATTTCGATATGATGAGTATAAAGTAAACCAAGTGGCATAGTAGCCTCCTTAAGAATCATTTTGCATTCTTATTATGGCTATTTGGCTAATGGAAATCAACAATGTGGTTTTAGAAAAGGTGATAAAGGCATGAATTATGCCGAGTTAAAGGAAGAGTTGCTTGAGTATAGTAAAGAAGTGGGCATTGATAAATTAGGAATTGCTTCAGCAGATCCGTTTTTATCATTAAAAGATAGGCTGGTAGCTCAACAAGAAAAGGGGTACGCTTCTGGCTTTGAACACCCAAATATAGAGGAACGGATTGATCCTAATAAAAGCCTTCCTGAAGTTCGGACAATTATTTCCATTGCGGTTGCTTATCCATCTCGTATGATAAATGCGCCTAAAAGTGAACCGGGTAAACGAAGAGGAATGTTTTCAAGGTCGTCATGGGGAGTAGATTACCATACTGCATTAAATAAGCGATTATCAAAAATTGAAGAGTTCTTAACAGAGAAGTGTGGACCCCAAGCAACGGTTCGCATGGTCGATACTGGGGCTTTATCAGATCGAGCCGTGGCGGAGCGAGCAGGAATTGGGTGGAGCGCTAAAAATACGTTCATTATTACGCCTGAACAAGGCAGTTACGTGTTTTTAGGTAATCTACTCACAACGATCCCATTTCCAACAGATGAACCACTTGAAGATTTATGCGGTACTTGCACGAAGTGTCTTGATGCTTGCCCGACCGGTGCTCTTGTTGAGCCAGGAGTGTTAAATGCGCAAGCGTGTCTTTCATACCAAACGCAAACAAAGGACTTTATGCCAGACGAATACCGAGAAAAAATCGGAAATCATTTATATGGATGGGACACCTGTCAGCTTGTTTGCCCATATAATAAAAAAATAGATAGTCATCGACATGAGGACATGGAGCCGGATAATGAGAAAGCAAAACCATTGCTCCTTCCGCTTTTGTCGATGAGTAACAAAGAATTTAAAGCAGAGTTTGGCCATATGGCAGGTTCATGGAGAGGGAAAAAGCCAATTCAGCGTAATGCAATCATTGCACTTGCTCACTTTAAAGAAGAGAGTGCGTTACCAAAGCTCTTTGAACTGTTACAAAAAGATCCTCGTCCTGTTATTCGAGGAACGGCGGCGTGGGCTATCGGAAAGATAGGCACGACTGAAAAAGAGGAAAAAGTCCTGTTAAGAGCGAAAGAAAAAGAAGCAGATCAATTGGTGTTGGATGAAATCACAAAAGGTCTTCTGCTGCTTAAAAACAGCAGAATTTAATAAATAGAGGAAGAGGGGAAAGCATGAGTTCGTTAACACGATTTTATGTAAAGGAAATGGAAACCCCGATCGGGTTGTTGACAATCCTCGCAACGGGCATTGGTGTGTGCCAAGTTCATTTTGGGAAACTTAAAAAAGCACATGTAACGGCAAAGCTTGCTAAATCAGGCATCCGACCAGAATGGATTCTTTTAGAGGAAGGTGAGGACCTAGACGTATGTGAGCAGCTATTAGAATACTTTAATGGAAAACGAATTGCATTTAATGTTGAAATGGACTTAATAGGGACTCCTTTCCAACGAAAGGTATGGGATGAACTTAGAAAGATTGGATACGGAGAAACAAGAACGTATAAAGATATCGCTTTAGCGATTGGCGCACCGAAAGCTGTCCGTGCAGTGGGAGGAGCAAACAATCAAAACCCATTGCCGATTCTAATTCCTTGTCACCGGGTTATTGGTTCTAATGGAGCAATGGTTGGCTACGGAGGCGGTTTAACGAATAAGGAGATTCTGTTAAATCTAGAATCAGCAGTAAAGATATCATAGAAGAAGCCTGGCGGTAATTATGCACACTGCCAGGCTTTTTTTGTATTGGTAAGGATTTTTTTTAATTGGTAAAGGGAAGTTGCTTCATTGTAATGAGTAATCGTGTAATTTTGTTGCAAATAATAACTGCAATTAGAAAAGCGGGATTCGCAGTATAATTCTTTAATGCCTTCCTCAATTGCACATGCTTCGAGTTGTTGCAGTAATTTTTTGCTAATTCCTTTGCCTTGATATTGAGAATCCACACATAAACGATGAAAATGACAAGCATCATTTATAAATTGATACATACACACACCAACTACATGTCCATTTGAAACATAAAGAAATGCATGAAAAGTTGTCGACAGTTTCTTCTCTAATGAAGCCGTTGTTTCGGTAAGTGCGGAAGCAGGGACATTTGCTTTTTCGTATTTTTTAAAAGATTGTTGAATCATTATATAAAGCTCATGCGCATCAGCGGCAGTTGCGGGGCGTATCATGTTAGAAAGCCTCCTTGATTCGTTTTGATTAATTATACATCTTATTTAATTTTTATTCAATAATTTATATGTTGATTGGAAGGAGAAGCAAATGAAAAGAAAATTAATTGAAGCACTTCATGAGAATATCCGATTAATGAATATTAGCTATCTTAACGGAGATCCGACGATGTTTGAAGAGGTTGAAGCAGGTGCAGTGCTATTAGAAAAAAAAGAATTAGCAAAGCGAGATGCAAACATTGTTAGCTCTCAAATTTCGGGAGATATTATTTCGATTGCAACTTATGAACAAATGACCCAAATTGATTATGTGATGTTGTTAGAACGATTAATTACTCAAGAAGATAGTAGTTATGTAGAAGAACGAGTTGTTCGGCGAAGAGCTGTTTTTGTTAAAAATAAGTTACAGAAAGATGTTCGATTGATTAAAACGCAAGTGCCGGACAAGGAAGAGGAAGTAAAAAAGAATCCAATGCTCGTTTCGTCTGCACGTGGCGAATATGATCGAAGGAGTGCAGTGCGTTATGCAGAAAGGTGGTGGAATGACTATAATCCTAATTTCAAACAATTTGAAGATAATTGCACCAACTTTGTATCACAATGTTTACTAGCTGGTGGAGCGCCCATGACGAGTAAATCAAGTAAACAAAGAGGGTGGTGGTATGAAAATAACAAATCAATGAGTTTAAGTTGGTCTGTTGCTCATTCTTTAAGGTGGTATTTAAGCGGAGCAAGAACTGGATTAAGGGGAGAAGAGAAATACCGGGCAAGCGATTTAATACCTGGTGATATCATTTGTTATGATTTTAATGGTTCTGGTAAATGGGATCATAATGCAATTGTCGTGGCAAAAGATAGGCACAATGAGCCCTTAGTAAATGCACAAACAGTTAATAGCCGGTTGCGTTATTGGACTTATCAGAACTCCCCAGCATATACACCGGATATTCAGTATAAATTTTTTAGAATTGTTACTGATTAGACCCAATAAGCAAAAAGCTTATTGGGCTTTTTGTAGTGTAGCCTTTTGACCATGTTTAAAGCAGTCTTATGGTATAGTAATACGTGCATTAAATGGAGGTGCTCTAAATGAATGTTGCTTTCATCGCAAACCTTTTTTTGATCGGAGCTTTATTAATGTCTTTTGTTGCTGCATTTACTAGAGGCACTAATTTATTTCTTATTGGAATCGTGACATTCACCCTTATGTCAGTTGTATGTTTTCTTATAAATAAAAAAAGAGATAGCTGTTAAGGTAAACTAGGAAAAAAAGAGTAATAGTGCTATAATGACGTTATTTTAAATGATTATATGAGGTGTATCATGAGTTTACATATTGTTTTATATCAACCAGAAATACCAGCAAATACAGGAAATATTGCACGAACTTGTGCAGGAACAAATACAACGCTCCACTTGGTTCGACCACTTGGCTTCTCGACAGATGATAAAATGTTGAAGCGAGCGGGGTGTGATTATTGGCCAAGTGTGAATATTCAATACTACGATAGTCTTGATGAGGTTTTTGAGAAGCATAAACAAGGGGAATTTTTCTTTATTGAAACAATTGGAACAGCAAACTATTCAGACTTTGATTATTCGAATGTAGACCAGGATTATTTTTTTGTGTTTGGAAAAGAAACAACAGGGTTGCCTCAAGATGTGGTTGAAGCTCATGCAGATCATTGTCTGCGTATCCCACAGACAAATGCCATTCGATCCTTGAACTTGTCAAACACTGCAGCAATTGTAATCTACGAAGCATTAAGGCAACGCCAATTCCCAGCTCTAACATAAAAAAGCCGCAATTATAGCGGCAAGCTGGCAACAAACGTATTATAGAGACGGAATATAAAGTAGATAATGGTAAATAAGAACGCTGCCCAAAACAACAGTTGAAAACAAACAAAACCAATCAACCCTGGAATTGAAAGGGATTCCGCTATCCGATAAATGACAACTAATAAATATGCGAACGAGGCTGCAATAAATAGGATAACAATAATGAGAAGAAACCGATTGGTAATAAGGGATAGGATGCTTGCCCCAAAATAAATCCAGGCACCTCCATGCATCTTCTGCCAAAGCGCACCTTCGCCATCATTTGAGAAAAATAAAAGTGACAGAGAATTGATTGTATCTGCTAGTAACTTTAAGGCGGAAAAAATCATAAAGAAAAGAAGCAGGAGTACGACAATAAGGGCTAAGCGAATTTCATTTTCTGACAAAATTTGAGTCATGCCTGTTAAGATTCCATTGTCTTCGAGCCAACTCAAAGCAAATCTTTGTCCAAATAGGCTAAGGGAAAAACTGAAAAGTAAAATGCTTATAAGTGGGAGATGTCCCGTTAAATACTGATTTTTCATCTTCTTCTCCTATGTACTATAGTGCTTTTTGCTAGTTTTTACTTATTTATTGGGATAGCTGTGAACGACTTCATAAGCATGAAGCTCATTTCCCGTTGCTGCTGGTTTTTGGTCAGTTGTTTTCTTATTTCCGTGAGCACGACCAAAGGCATCACTTGATAACCAATTCTCATAATCTTGTTTTGAAGCCCACTTCGTATAAACGACTTGTTTTTTTGATTCATCGACGTTTGAAAGAAACATAAATTCGATGCATCCAGGTACATTAGCCATGTTATCAGCCGCTTTTTCAAAGCGAGCGTTAAGATCACTTTTACGTTCAGCTGGTACATGCAATTCATTCATAACAATATACATACTAAAACCCCTTTTATGATTTATAGTCAATAGTAGCGAAACGATGGTTGATTCATGAAACCGTTTCATAAAATTGTTCGTAATACCTTTTCAAGCTAGCTATGATTGGATATAATAGTACAGAACGGTCACGCCCGTGCAAGGAGGAGTTTAAAGTGAGAACGTTTTTAATGATGAGTGTCTGCGTCGTCTTTTTGATCTCCATTTTTGCCGGAGGCTATGAGGACAACCCTCATAAACGATAAAGGCAGTAAGAGAAAACCGGGAAACCGGTTTTTTTGTTATTTAATCACGCACTGCGGTTTCCCAAATATTCATTGCCGGTCGTTGAGGAGACAAGTCTTCCACATATCCACTGTCTCTACCAACCCAGACAGAAGCTGTGTAGCGATCAGTCAAACCAGAAAAAGCTAAGTCACGGTATTTATTTGTTGTCCCCGTTTTTCCGCCGATAAACCCGTCTTGATCTAAAGAGATAGAACGGCCCGTACCCGTTTGGATAACTTCACTTAAAAGCTCACGCATTTTTTCATTTGTTTCCTTGCTCCATATTTGTTTTTCTTCTGCTTTTGGCCACTGATAAATTAAGTCACCATGTTCATTATAGACTCCAGTAATTCCTCTGGAAGGTCGGTATGTACCATCATGTGCAAAAGCTGAATATGCTTGCGCCATTTCATAAACAGTAACGTCTATGGATCCTAATGCAAGTGCCAATCCTCGCTCTTCATCATTCATTTTACTAAATGGGAATGGTTCGAGATAGGAAATCGCTTTTTCGACACCTACTTGATCGAGCAAATATTGCGCAGGCACATTATATGAGTGCTTGAATGCTTCACGTAATGAGACTGACCCTGGTAGTACGTCATTGTAATTCGGTACACAGCCAAGAATTTCACCTTGATCTTCTTCTGTACAACTTGGATTTGGATTCCCATTTACTACCATTGATAAAGGTGACCCCGTTTCTTCGATAAAAGGAGCATAATCAATCAAAGGTTTAAAAGCTGATCCGTGAGAACGGTAGGACTCTGTTGCATGTTGCCAGTTTCCTTTTTCATATTCACGCCCGTTGCTAATGGCCACAATCGTTTGATTTTTATTATCTAATACAATTCCAGCTCCGTGTACATCCAAAGGAAGCTCTCGGTAGAAACTATCAACAAGACGTTCTTGTCTCTTGGAGTCGAGCGCTGTTTCAATTGTAATCCCTTGGTTAAAAAGGTCGGTAATTCGTTCGTCCATCTCTGCACTGGTCGCATCATGTAATCCATCTTGTTCTCTAACAAGGTTTGAGAATTCACTTGTAATATAGTCGCTATAGTCAGGGTAAGAATTCGTCAAACGTGTGCTGTTGACTTCTAATGATTCATTAAGCGCATTCACGTGTTCCTTTGCACTAATAAATCCTTCTTCTTCCATCTTCTGCAATACCCACTCTTTACGTTTATGCGTATTTTCTTCGTTTGTAAGAGGATCATAAACCGTAGGATTATTAGGAATTGCTGTTAAAAAAGCAATTTGGGCAAGCGACAAGTTACTGGCTGAATCACTGAAATAAAGACGGCTTGCTGCTTCTATTCCATAAGCGTTGTTACCAAAAAAAATGGAATTCAGGTAAAGTTCTAAAATCTCTTCTTTTGTATACTGTTGTTCTAACTCGTATGCATATAGAAGTTCGCTAATCTTTCTCTCATATGTGCGTGAATGATCTAAAAAGATGTTGCGTACCATTTGTTGGGTTATCGTACTTGCTCCCTGATCAATGCTACCTTCGTCTAGGTTTGCAAAGAATGCTCTGGCAATACCGGTTGCATCAAAGCCGTGGTGGTCAAAAAAACGGCGATCTTCAGTTGCAACAAAAGCATCGATTGCTAATGTGGGCATATCTTTATAAGGGAGATAAATACGATTTGTTCCAGTAGATATTTCGGCAATTACTCGTCCATCTTCGTCCGTTATTGTACTATTTGACGATAGGTAAAGTGCGTCACGATCAATGTGGTTACTGACAACTTGACTCACCGATTGAACAGTTCCAACTTCAGCAGTTGCTTGAGTAAAAATAAAGACACTTAGCACTGCAAAAAGCCCCACTAGAAACCAGCCTGTTATTTTTCGCATTGCAATACTCGCTTTCTATTAAACATACAGTCAGTATAGCATTGTTTTGAAAATACGGACAGCGCTACCTTTTTATAAAAAGAAGCATGTTCATTTCAAAAGCTGCATAACGTTAATTAATCTCGCTTACACGAGGATGGAGGTAACGTACAATGAGTATTTTAGATAAAATCGAACGATATCGCGATGAAGAAGAGCGTTTGAAATGGGAAGGGACTTTTGCTGATTACTTGGAGTTGTTAAAAGAGAAGCCTTGGGTAGCACAGACCGCTCACTCGCGTGTGTATAATATGATAAATGACGCCGGAGTGGAGGAAGCAAATGGCAAAAAAAGTTATTCATTTTTTAAGGAATCGATTTATGGGCTAGAAGAGTCGCTAGAAAAATTGGTGGAAGAGTATTTTCATTCTGCGGCTAAGCGACTAGACGTGCGTAAGCGAATTCTCTTATTAATGGGGCCTGTTAGTGGTGGAAAATCGACTTTAGTAACAATGTTAAAACGCGGTCTTGAAGATTATTCTAGGACTGAAAAAGGCGCTGTTTATGCAATTAAAGGTTGCCCGATGAATGAGGATCCGCTTCATTTAATTCCTCTTCATCTAAGGAAAGATTTCCAAAAGGAATATGGTATTCGAATTGAAGGGAACTTATCTCCTTTAAATATGATGCGACTTGAGCAAGAATACGGTGGACGGATTGAAGATGTTCAAGTAGAAAGAATCTTTTTTTCTGAAGATAAGCGAACTGGGATAGGTACTTTTTCACCTTCTGATCCCAAGTCACAGGATATTGCTGATCTTACGGGCAGTATCGACTTTTCAACGATTGCTGAATTTGGCTCTGAATCGGATCCACGAGCATACCGATTTGATGGCGAATTGAATAAAGCGAACCGAGGTATGATGGAATTTCAAGAAATGCTAAAGTGTGACGAAAAATTTCTTTGGCATTTACTGTCGTTGACGCAAGAAGGTAATTTTAAAGCCGGTCGATTTGCACTTATTTCAGCGGATGAGCTTATTCTTGCTCATACGAATGAGTCAGAATACAAATCGTTTATTTCGAATAAAAAAAATGAAGCGCTCCATTCTCGAATAATTGTTATGAAAGTACCTTATAATTTAAAAGTCTCTGAAGAAGAACGCATTTATAAGAAAATGATTTCTGAAAGTGATTTAGCTAATGTGCACATCGCTCCCCACGCTTTAAAAGTGGCTGCTATATTTACGATTTTAACCCGGTTGAAAGAAACGCATAAAGCGGGTATTGATTTAGTGAAGAAGATGAAACTTTATGATGGCGAGTCAGTTGAAGGGTTTAATAGCCAGGATTTAAAAGAACTTCAATCAGAGTTTAGTGATGAAGGCATGAGTGGAATTGATCCTCGTTATGTAATAAACCGAATTTCATCAGCAATAATCCGGAAACAATTAACATCTATTTCAGCGCTTGATGTTTTAAGGTCTATCAAAGAGGGGCTCGATCAACATGCCTCCATTTCTAAAGAGGATAAAGAGCGATATACAGATTACATCACTGTAGCACGAAAAGAGTATGATTTGATTGCAAAAGAAGAGGTTCAAAAAGCATTTGTCTACTCTTACGAAGAATCGGCTAAAACATTGATGGATAATTATTTGGACAATGTTGAGGCATTTTGCAATAAAAACAAACTCCGTGATCCTCTTACAGGAGATGAGATGTCTCCGGATGAAAAGTTAATGCGGTCAATAGAGGAACAAATAGGGATATCTGAAAATGCAAAAAAAGCTTTCCGAGAAGAAATTTTAATTCGTATCTCTGCATATGCACGAAAAGGCAAAAAGTTCGAGTATAATTCCCATGAAAGATTACGTGAAGCGATTCAAAAGAAGCTATTTGCTGATTTGAAAGATATTGTAAAAATAACAACGTCTGTGAAAACGCCGGATGAATCACAATTGAAAAAAATGAACGATGTAATTGCACGCTTAATTGACGAGCATGGCTATAATTCAGTTTCAGCGAATGAATTGCTCCGTTATGTTGGTTCTTTATTAAATAGATAAGTATGTAAAATCCTCTATCCCCACGGTAGAGGATTTCTTGTTCTTTTTAAGAAATAGTGGTACGTTAATAAGGAATTTGTGATCGAATGGAAAGCGGGGAACAGTATTGGCAGAAACAAATGCAAAATCAGAAGCGTGGGGTTGGATAAAAGCAATTGTCATTGCAGTTGTTCTTGCTTTTATCATTCGGACATTTGTCATGACTAGCTTTGAAGTACGCGGCATTTCAATGGTTCCAACAGCTCAAGATGGTGAAAAATTTATTGTTAATAAATTAAGTTATCGATTTGGAGAACCTGATCGGTTTGACTTAATAGTTTTTCATGCGACTGAAGAAGAAAGTTACATCAAACGGGTAGTTGGATTGCCTGGAGATACAATTCGCTATGAGAACGATGAGTTATTTATTAATGATGAGGAAATAGATGAACCATTTCTTGAAGAGGCAAGGTTGGCTTTTTCAGGACAGTATACGAATGATTATGAGTTTGAAGAAACTGTGCCAGAAGACCATGTATTTGTTATGGGGGATAATCGTCCAAAAAGTCTTGACAGTCGTTCGATAGGTCCCGTTCATGAGGATGAAATAATTGGTAAGGTCGGTATTCGCTTTTGGCCTCTCTCAGAATTTGGTTTTATGGAGTAAAGCACCTCAATAGGTGCTTTTTTTTGTATGAACAAATGATAACTAAAAGCGATCAATCGTTATTCGTAATTGATCATTTTTCAGTTTATTCTATTTTGTTAAAGTAAAGAAGATAACAAACTAGGGGGAATGACAAATGATTAAAGGTGTGCACCATATACAGATTACAATTCCAAGAAATGCAGAGCAAGAAGGGAAAGCATTTTATTGTGGAGTACTCGGTCTTACAGAAATTGAAAAGCCAAACGCATTAAAAAAACGTGGCGGCTTTTGGTTAAGAGTAGGGGATAGGGAAGTACATGTAAGTACAGAAGTTGGAGCGGAACGGTTGAAAACAAAAGCACATATCGCATATCTAGTTGATGACGTAAATTATTGGAGAAAAGAGTTGCATGAAATGAACATAAGTACTGGTGAATCCATTCCAATTCCTGGATATGATCGATTTGAATGTCGCGATCCGTTTGGAAATAGAATGGAGTTTATACAAGAAATCTAGTAACTAAAAAAGAGGTTCAAATAAAAAAGTGGGATTGTTTCAGGCTTGTCTAATGTTGGCTAAACGTTGGTTTTATTGTCAAATACGTGATTAATCGATAGTTGAAGGTCGAATTGGGAGAATTTCTTGGCAACTCTTTTCCTTGTCTATCATAGGATAAGTTAAGTAAGTTTTCATTGACCAGTTCATGATATGCATGCAGACAATAAAATGTGCAAAACACTGATAAAAACATTCAGGAGGGCTTAAATGGAAAAAGACAGCCGCCATCAATATGTCGTGTCGCAGGAGAATTGGTCCCTCCACAGAAAAGGATTCCAAGACCAACGCAGGCATCAAGAAAAAGTCCAAGAAGCAATTAAAAAGAATTTACCTGACTTAGTAAGTGAAGAAAACATCGTGATGTCTAATGGGAAAGACGTTATACGAATACCGATTCGGTCTCTTGACGAATATAAAATTCGTTATAATTATGATAAAAACAAACATGTTGGGCAAGGAAAAGGAGACAGTAAAGTTGGTGATGTTGTTGCGCGTGACCCTAACGGACAACAACAAGCGGGTCCTGGAAAGGGAGAAGGAGCTGGCGACCAAGCGGGTGAAGATTATAATGAAGCAGAAGTTTCTATTTTAGAGCTAGAAGAAATGTTGTTTGCAGAATTGGAATTGCCTAATTTACAAAAGAAAGAAGAACAGGAATTAATCATTGAAAATATTGAATTTAATGACATTAGAAAAAAAGGGTTAATGGGTAATGTAGACAAAAGACGTACGATCCTAGCAGCAATTAAGAGGAATGCGTTAGCAGGCAAAACAGGCATTATGCCTATATACAACGATGATCTTCGTTTTAAAACATGGAACGAATCGATCCGCCCAGAATCTAAGGCGGTTGTTATTGCTATGATGGATACAAGTGGGTCGATGGGCAGGTTTGAAAAATACATGGCTCGCAGTTTCTTCTTTTGGATGACAAGGTTCCTACGAACGAAGTATGAGACTGTCGAAATTGAATTTATTGCCCATCATACTGAAGCAAAAGTGGTTAATGAAGAAGACTTCTTCTCTAAAGGAGAAAGTGGTGGTACAATTTGTTCTTCTGCATACCGAAAAGCTTTAGAATTAATTGATGATAAATATAGTCCAGAAGCATATAACATTTATCCATTTCATTTCTCTGATGGAGACAATTTAACGTCCGACAACGCTAGGTGTATTAAACTGGTTAAACAATTGATGGATCGATCGAATTTGTTTGGATACGGGGAGGTCAATCAATATTCTCGTCATTCTACATTAATGGGTGCATACAAAAACATCGCTGATCCACGTTTTATGCATTATATTTTGAAAGAAAAAGGTGACGTTTATCACGCAATGAAGTACTTTTTTCAGAAGAACGTGGAAGCAGCGATATAAGTAAAACCATGCGGATCATTTCCGCATGGTTATTTTAACGTTTTGATTCGGTCTTTTGCTCAAAATCAGGTACTGTGGTTGGATCTAACGGATGATCGTGTTGTGTTACAAAGAATGTGCCACCTGATACGTCTTTCACGTTATGAACAACAACGAATGCATGAGGATCAACTCCCTGGATTAATTGTTTCAAAGAAAAGAGTCGGTGTGAACGAACAACAATGTAAATAACTTCACGTTGTTCACGTGTATAGCCACCATAGCCATCAAAAATAGTAGCACTTGAGGTCATTTGTTCTAGTACCAGTTTAGAAATCTCCTGTCCTTTGGGAGAGATAATTGTAACTGCTTTTTTTGCGTCAAATCCTTCTAGAACATAATCGGTTACTTTCTTTCCAATATAGAGTGCAATGATCGTGTACATTGTATTAATTGGACCAATAATAAATACGCCAAAAACAACGATAATTGAATCAAGAATAAAGTTGGTACCAGTAAGTTCCCATCCAAATCGATGATTTAACATTCTAGCAATGATAGATGTCCCACCGGTAGAGCTACCAGCTCTAAATATGAAACCAAAGCCTACACCAGTAAGTAAGCCAGCGAAAATAGCTGCGAGTAGAGTGTCTTCAATTGTTTGCCCATAACCTTCAGTTAAATAGATAAAAAATGAAAGTAAAGGCACATTAATGATTGACTTATACACCATATGACGAGGCAGCAATTTAAACCCAATCGCAAGCAAAAGCGCATTAAAGATAAAAGTGACCAATGCAGGAGATAAACCGATAGAAAAATAGAGCAATAAGGACAAGCCGACGATACCACCTTCTGCAAGGTTATTCGGCATTGCAAAAAGTGTAATAGATAAACTAAACAAAAGTGTACCAATGGTTATGTAAATATAATCTTTCATAGGACACATCCTTTCTTTCTAAGAAAAGAAGTAGCTTGCATATGCAAGCTACTTCTTCCCAAGCCGTTGCTCAAGCTCTTCAACTAAGCCAACAATTTCAGCTGTACGTGCCTCGCGATCGGCGTTCTCTTGCGCTTTCACTAATGCCTCTTGTGCTTCAGCTTGTGATAATTGTGTCTCCATTTCTGCTGATTGACTCAGGGCCTCGGCATATTGTCTTAAAGCATCAGCCTCTTGACCAATTATTTCGGTATGACATTCGCCACCAATTGCAATATTGTGTTCATGACCATTAAAAGTACAGTTCTCAATAAAGCCCCCTGCATGTAACAGGCGAATCGCGCACGTTCCGCCATTCTCAATAATCGATTCGCGAATCGTTGGAGTACTGTTATGGATGTCAATTTGCGCTTCAAAATGGCCACTAAATTGACAATGCTCAACTAAGCCACTGGAATGGTTATCAAAGCGAAGGCCACTTTCATAACTTTCATAAATACGGCTTTCTTTCATTATAATAGACGCTTCATCAGATAAGTAAATTTGAGGGTATAAATCATTATGATGATAAAAAGAACTGTTATAAACAGAGACATGACTTTTATCTTGAATAAATAAACCGCTCTGTGCGCCATCAAAAACTTGTACATCATTCAAATCGGCTTCGCTGCCATCAGCAATGACAAGCTGGTTAAATGCGTTTTCGTAAAAACGGCAATGTGAGATATCGGCACTGGCTTGTTCTGTTAGCCATACACCATAGTGTTTACCATAAAAAACAGCACTATGCTTCATACTTAAGCGCGCTTTTTCACTTGTTGCAACTTGTGGCATTTCATGACCAAAAAGATCACTTGATTCAATATGACCATAAGCGTTATTTCCTAAAACAATGCCTGATTTGCCTCCAAACTTAACCGTGCTTTTATATAAGTATACAGAAGCATTAGTAACAGATATGTGGTCATCTGAATGCGATGAAATAATTGTGTTTTCAATTTGAGCATTGCCGTTATTAACTATAGACAAGGCTCGTTTACCGGTTTCGATTAAGCTGTTTTGTACAATCGCTTGACCACCGTCAACAAAAACTTGTTCAGGTTGGTTATTTGTTAACGTACAAGTGCGGAAAGTGAGTTTGGCATTCTCTAAAATCGAAGCTGCTCCAGAGTCACTTTCATAGACCAAACAATCGTTTAAAACTGTTTCACTATTTGCTTTAGCTTTAATTTGCATATGTTCAGAATGATGTCCATAGAGCTGACAATTTTCCAGTAGGTTTCGACTGTTTTGATCAAAGTAACATGCTGCACTTTTTCCTTGATAAATGTGAGCATGCTTCATAATTAATCTACCGATTCCTCCAACATATATTTGACTTCCGAGCTGACCATAGATAGCGCAATATTCAGCTCTGGCACGACCTAGAATAAAAAGGCCAATTCCACTGTGCCGCACAGTCACATCTGTTAAGTTTAGATGACCATTTTCATAAACGTGTATGGCATGCTTTTTAATTCGAGTAAATTGGCAGTGGGTTACTTGTGCAAACCCTTCCTCAACAGCAAGCCCTTTGGAAGACTCTGTAAAGGAAATGCTTTTTATAGTGACCGAGGCTCCATCAATGACCGAAATAGATCCATTGAGAACAACATTTTCAGGTTCATCTAGTCCAACGAGTTGAATCGATTTTGATATGATAACTGACTCTCTATACGTGCCAGGATCAATTTGAATTAAATCACCATCTCTTGCATCAAGTATTGCTTGTTCAATTGTTTTATATTTAGACAACAATTTACGGGAAACATGAATTTTCCTCACGTGTATCACCTCAATCTTAGCTAAGTATACCGCCTTTTTTATGAGCTGTCCAAGTGGTTCAATTGTAATCAAAATGAAAAGCAACTTCTGTTGACGTAGTTCGACACAAACTGCATAATTTTATTGAGGTGAAAAAGAAATGATCAAAGTAATTCAAGTGGCTCTCGCTTTTTTATTAATATCAATTGCGTTTCCGTTATCAGTGAAAGGAAAGACGACGAAGCTGGAACAAGAATTAACGAGTGAAGCTTCTGTTCTAATAGATGGAAAATCAGGACAAATACTATTTGAGGAAAATGCAAATAAAAAAATGTATCCTGCTAGCATAACGAAAATTGTTACCGGTATTATGGCAATTGAACAAGGAGACTTGACTGATGAAGTAAAGGTCAGTGAAGGTGCAACAGAGCAAATAGGTACGCGTGTTTACTTAGTGGAAGACGAAAAAGTATCACTGCGTCAGCTTGTAGAAGGCCTTCTGATTAATTCAGGTAATGATGCGGGAACTGCGATTGCAGAACATTTAGCAAAGGATGAAGAGACGTTTGCAAAGAAAATGAATGAGTTTGTTCAGGACCTTGGTGCGACAAATACACATTTTACAAATCCGCATGGTTTGTTTGATGAAGAGCATTATACGACAGCATTAGATATGGCGATTATTACACAATATGCATTAAAGAACAGTACTTTCAGAGACATTGTTTCCATAAAAGAACTAGAATGGGTTGGAGAAGGATGGGAAACTACGTTATACAATCATCACCGACTTTTATGGGATTATGAAGGGACGGTAGGCGTTAAAAACGGCTTTGTCAGCCAAGCAGGATTTACGCTCGTGACTGCAGCAGAGCGAGAGGAACAAGCGTATATTGCAGTTACACTTAAAAATGATACGGCACAACAAAGTTATCAAGATACTGAGCTTTTGTTGGATTATGGATTTAATAATTATAAGCAAGTTTATTTAGATAAAGACAAACCGGTAATTAGTCAGGGAACGACAACCTATTATCCAATGGAGGACACTACGTACGCTATAAAAAAAGATATAGATGTAGATCAAACCATTACGGACAATACTTTAGTGGTCAGTACGGCAGATGAGTCGTTTTATCATGAAGTTGAATTAATTAAAGAAGAGGAACGAGACTTTAACGAAGTGCTATCAAAATTGCATTCAAAAAAGTGGCAATCATACTTTGGGGGAGCATCAAGTCATTAAAAATAATTTTCCATGTTTAAAGTCCCTTGTGTTTGAGGTATACCATCACTATCGACAGATTGTATGAAGGGAGAAATGAAAAATGGATTTAAGTAACTTTTTAACAGATGGTATTCCACCCCAAAAGCAAAATAAGCAACCAGGTAATGAAACTGAAATGGAGCCCCAACCAATCTTTGAAGATGATACCTATAAAGGATCAGGTAAACTAAACGGCAAAGTAGCTCTTATTACAGGTGGTGATTCTGGAATCGGTCGAGCTGTTGCCGTTGGTTACGCAAAAGAAGGAGCACACGTGTCTATCGTCTATTTAGATGAACATGAGGATGCTGAGCAAACAAAAACACGTGTTGAGCAAGAAGGTGTTCAATGCATCACAATTTCTGGCGATATTAAAGACGAATCGTTTTGTAAGGAGAGTGTCGAGCGCACTGTTTCGGAATTAGGTGGTCTCGATATTCTTGTTAATAACGCAGCAGAGCAATATCCTGTGAATGACTTGCGTGAGCTAACTGCAGAACAGCTTCATCAAACATTTGCAACAAACTTTTATTCCTACGTTTACTTCACAAAAGCCGCTTTGGATTACATGCAATCTGGTAGTGCGATTATTAATACATCTTCTATTAATGCCTACCGTGGAAATGTTACTTTAATTGATTATACAAGTACAAAAGGTGCCATTACTGCATTTACAAGGTCAATGGCTCAATCTTTGGCACCAAAAAACATACGAGTAAACAGTGTTGCACCAGGTCCTATATGGACGCCCCTTATCCCAGCATCATTTGACGAAGAGAAGGTGAAAGAATTTGGTTCGCAAACATTGATGGGGAGACCAGGCCAACCGAGTGAACTAGTAGGTGCTTATGTCTTGCTAGCCTCAAACGATTCTTCGTATATGACAGGGCAGGCTATCCATATAAACGGTGGAGATTATATAAGTTCATAAGAGAAGCAGGCTGATTGATCAGCCTGCTTTTTATCTTGTCATCTTTGTAACAAAATGATATCTGTCCCCACGGTAATGGGAATAGACAGCTTCAAGTACTCGATTATCTTCTAACCTTGTTTGGCGCCTAATTGCTAGCAGTGGTGAACCGATTTGAGTTTCAAGAAATCGAGCGTCTTCCTCGGTAGCAAGGACAGCTTCAATTGTTTGTTCAGCTTCAAAAATTGAATGGCCACAGACCTGTTCAAAGTAAGCGTAAAGTGAGGAGTGTAACACTTCTTCAGATAAATGCGGCGCCAAATCACATGTAATATACGTGTGTTCTAAAGCAATAGGTAGTTCATCAGCTAAACGAACTCGTTTAATTGCATACACCAATGTCCCTTCACTTACGGCAAGTATGGATGCAATGTTTTTATTCGCTGGGATGGTTGTAAATTCAAGTAAGAGGGACCCTGCAACCAATTTTCGGTTTTTCATGTCCTCAGTGAAGCTTGTCATTTTTGAAAGTGGCTGCTCTATTTTAGGCCAAGATACAAAAGTTCCTTTTCCTTTTTCCCGGTAGAGCTTATTTTGTTGGACAAGGTTGCTTATACCTTGGCGCACAGTCATGCGACTAACTTCGTACTGATCTGCAAGTTCTCTTTCTGATGGAAGCGCTTCGCCAGGCTTGAGCACTCCGTCGGCTATTTGCCTTTTGATTAATTCCTCTATTTGAAAGTAAATAGGGATAGGTGATTGCTTATTAATCATGCTTTAGCCTCCGAAATAAATAGTAAAAAAAGTATACCATATTTTTGACCTTGTGTAATTGGTATAGACAACTAAACAACTAGGGCGTATACTAATGTTATAAGAATGGAATGAGGAGAGTGCGTTATGGCAGATGTCGTTGTTACATGTAACCAGCTAATTACTGGCATTCCGAGAGAAAAACGGTTTTTTAAACGTTTTATAGCGATAGAGCAAAACAAAATTTTGAAAGTAGGAGAAGGAGATGGGCAAGATTACATTGATGATGCTACAACAGTTATTTCATTAAAGTCTGACGAAATTTTTATTCCCGGCTTTATTGATTTGCATATACATGGAGCTCACGGAGCGGATGTAATGGATGGTACTGAGGAAGCGGTGCAAACTATGACAGCTAACTTGCCGGCAGAAGGAACAACGTCATTTCTTGCAACTACGATCACGATGGCTCCTCAAGCGATAAATAGGGCAATTGAGAATGCTGTTTCTGCCGAAAAATTAGACGGACAGGCGGAAGTTATAGGCATTCATATTGAAGGTCCTTTCATTAATGAATCAAAAAAAGGAGCACAACCACTTAAATATATTATGGAACCTTCTTTTTCACTTTTAAATGAATGGTTTAAAACTGGAAAGGGCATGATCAAACAAATGACATATGCGCCAGAACTCTCGCAAGGCGTAGAGTTCACCCGATTTATGCAAGAAAATGGAATTAATCCATCAGTCGGTCACTCAGATGCAGATTACAGAACGATAGTAGCTGCAGTAGAAGCAGGCGCGAATCAGGTGACACATATGTTTAACGGTATGAGTGGAGTGCACCACCGAGAGCCTGGAGTAGCTGGGTCTGCTTTGTTAATAGATGAATTGGATATCGAACTAATTGTTGATGGTATTCATATTCACCCAGAAATGGTGAAGTTGGCATGGAAAACAAAAGGAACAGATCGATGCTTGCTTATTACTGACTCGATGAGAGCAAAAGGCTTTCCTGATGGCAATTATGAATTGGGTGGGCAAGCAGTTACTGTTGAGGATAATAAAGCAACACTTACGAGTGATGGAACACTGGCAGGGTCTGTCTTAAAGATGAACGATGCAGTTGCGAATATGCTCGCATTTACTGGTTGTTCGCTGGAAGATGCGATACAAATGGCATCTTATAACCCTGCAAGAAAAGCAGGGGTGCTAGACAGGAAAGGGTCAATTGAAGAAGGGAAAGACGCAGATTTTACTGTAGTTAATAAAAATGGGGAAATCACTTTAACTTTTTGCAGAGGTAAAGAAGCTTTTAGAAAAGAGGGACGTTAATGCGTGTTATTCAAGTAAAAGACTACGAGGAAATGAGTGAAGCAGCAGCAACTTTGTTGTTTAGTCGAGTAAAAGAAGCTAGTTCGCTCTCATTAGGGTTAGCAACTGGAGGGACACCGGAAGAAACGTATACCCGGTTAGCAGAGAAAGCAAATAAAAGTAATCAATCCTTCTCACATGTTAACACGTATAATTTGGATGAGTATGTAGGGTTGGCACCAGAACATCCTAACAGTTACAGATATTATATGGATCAACATTTGTTCACCAAAATAGATATTCCAAAAGAACAGACTCATCTACCTAATGGAACAGCCGTTGAATTACGTAATGAGTGTAACCGATATGAACGGTTAATTAAAAGAGATGGGGGTATTGATGTCCAATTACTTGGTATTGGCGCAAATGGCCATATTGGTTTTAATGAACCAGGTACACCATTTAACACAGGTACGCATCTTGTTGAATTAACAGATGAAACACGGGAAGCAAACGCTCGCTACTTTTCAGCAAAAGCAAACGTCCCTACAAAAGCAATTACAATGGGAATAGCATCAATAATGGAGGCAAAAGAAATTGTTTTACTTGTGTCTGGGCAGTCTAAAGCACATGCTTTCGCTCAACTGATGGATGGTGAAATAACAGAAGAGTTTCCAGCTTCCATTCTTAATAACCATGACAATGTGACAATTATTGCAGATGAAGCAGCAATTAGTTTGCATGCATCTAAACATGTTTTATAACAAAATCAGGTTTTAAGAAAGATTTTATTTTATTCTAGAATATAAAAACGCCCTCAAATGAACAAACGTTCAAATTTGAGGGCTGTTTTATTACTACTATTATTAGTATCGTTTCATCTTAGGTAAACGTAAATACGTACCAGCGCGCCAGAGCCATTCTAGTGGACCCATCTTAAACCAGCGTAGCCAAAGGAGGCTTGCTATTAGTTGAACAGTAAAAAAAGCAAGCGATAACAATGCGCCATAGAAAATACCTAGTTCACTAAAGAAACCTAAACCATATCCGTAAAAAAAGAAAGTAAAACATACTGACTGGGAGATATAGTTTGTAAAAGCCATTCTTCCGACAGCTGCCAACGGAGCGAATCGCTTCGACCCTGTCTTGTCAACTATAATTGCAATCATTCCCGCATAAAAAAGAGCAAGGGCAGGAGCACCAATAAAGACTGAAAGTGATTCGAGTTGAGTATTAGAACCGCCCGTAATGGCATTTGGGAGTTTAGCGGCCATGCCAACAATTAAAGCAATTGGAAGGCAAATTTTAAATAATCGTAAGTGCGAGCTCGGAGCAACAAACCACTTTTTTCTGGCCGCGTAGGCACCTAGTAAAAACATAGGCATGACCACAAGAATAGTGTTAAACTGATACACAAACTCACCTATAAGAAATAAGAATCCATTTCCTGTGCTAATACCAAGTAGGTCGTGGGTCAGACGAAAAAGGATATGGTCGATATAAGTACCCTCAGTAATAACGTTTTGTTCGGCAAGATAATAATAAGGTGCAGATGTATTACCGATGTCAGGCACGAGGACAAATAAAGCCATAATAAGAAACCAGATAATGTTACTAATTAAAAGTGATCTAGTTGATAAAAAAAGAAATGCGAACAAAACCATGGCGGCTAAGGAATAACCCAATAAAATATCGCCTCTCCAAATTAAGAAGAGATGCAATAAACCGAATAAGAGCAGTAGTGAAGTACGTCTCCAGAAAACCGGTGTATAATTCGTTATCCTCAATTTTTGTAAACTCATGCCATACCCAAATAAGAACGAAAATAAAGTAATAAAACTACCATCAACAAGTAAGCGAATGAAAAAGTGTGTCCATCTATCAAGGTCACCAAGCTGATACATCCCATCTACCGGCTCGTAAGTGCCAAGCATTCCAAATTGAAAAGCTAAACTATTAGCTAATAATATACCGAGAAGAGCAAAGCCGCGCATTACATCCAATGATACAATGCGTTTTTGATCTTCAATTTGATTATTCATAAACATCCTCCATTTACTGATTATTGTTAAATCATGCCATAATTATGTAAAAGATGAAAGACCATTATTTTTCTTTTGTCTGTATTTTTAGTACACTATTAGTATCTTACATAAGGTTGGTGTAATCATGGACAATAATGCAGTAATTAAATTAATGAGTGAACACCGGTCTATTCGCGCGTTTAAACAAGAAGCGTTATCTGAAGATCACATTCAAACAATAACGACAGCGGCTCGCTGGGCCTCAACATCAAATCACGTACAAGCATATTCGATTGTTGTCATTCGTGATCAGGAAAAGAAAAAGAAGTTAGCAGAGTTATCTGGGGGCCAGCGTTGGGTTGAGCAATGCCCTGTTTTCTTTGTTATCTGTGCTGACTATACTAGACATGAAAAGGCGAGCAGAAAATATGGTACTACGTTTGATGTGGGAGGGGCGGAACAATTGTTGGTAGCTACAGTGGATGCAGCACTTCTGGCTCAGAACATGTTGCTAGCTAGCGAGTCGTTAGGGCTAGGCGGGGTCATGATTGGTGGCATTCGAAATAACCCCGAATCCGTTTGCGATTTGATTGGCTTACCGAAATACGCATTTCCCGTTATGGGGATGGCAATTGGATACCCTGATCAAAACATCGATCAAAAACCGAGACTTCCTACGGAGGTTGTAGTTCATCACGATCACTATAGCGAGGATCATGTAGGAGCGATTGCGAACTACGATCAATTAATTAGTGCTTATTATACAAAGCGGACGAATGGGAAACGAACATTAGGTTGGTCAGAAGGAATGGCAGCTTATACGAAAGAGAGAAAACGTTCGCATATGGATCAATTTTTAATGAACCAAGGTTTTTTGAGAAACTGATAGAAATAAAAGGGGTTTTCATAAATGAACATTCAACAATCGAGAGCAGTTGACTCATTACCAAGCCAATTTTTTGCAAGCCTCGTAAAAAAAGCCCAGCAAAAAGCATTAGAAAATGATGATGTGATTCAATTAGGGCAAGGGAATCATGACCAGCCAACACCTTCTTTTATCACAGATGCTTTAAAAAATACGAGTGATCAGTTAGCATTTCATCGTTATGGACCATTTAGAGGCTATTCGTTTTTAAAAGAAGCCGTTTCGGATTATTATAAGCGGTATTATAATGTTGAGATTGACCCTGAAACAGAGGTGGCAATTGTACCTGGAACAAAGACAGCGATTGTGGAGCTCTGTCAATGTTTATTAAACAAGGGGGACTGCGCTCTTTTACCTGATCCTGGGTATCCGGATTATCTTTCAGGCTTAGCGATTGCAGAAGCAGAAATCTGTACAATGCCTTTGAAGGAAGAGAATAAGTATTTGCCTGATTATACGCAGATTAACGAGCAAACTTGGCAGCAAGCGAAGCTAATGTTCCTTAATTATCCTAATAATCCAACTGGAGCAACTGCAACTCATACTTTTTTTAATGAAACAGTAAATCTTGCGCAAAAGTATCAAGTTCCAGTTGTTCACGATTTTGCATACGGTTCAATTCAATTTGATAATAAAAAGCCGATCAGTTTTTTACAAAGCAGTCATGCCAAAGAGGTAGGCGTAGAATTGTTTTCAATGTCGAAGCTTTATAATATGGCTGGTTGGCGTGTTGGCTTTGTTGTTGGGAATGCGCAGATTGTTGCGATGTTAGAAGAATTACAAGATCATTATCATTGCAGCATTTTTGGAGGGATACAGAAAGCGGCAGAAGTTGCTCTTAAATCGGATCAAACCACAGTAAATGAATTAGTGAAACTCTATGAATCTCGTAGAAATACGCTAGTTGCTGCTGCGAAAGAAATTGGCTGGACCACCCTTTGCCCATCGGGCTCGTTTTTTGCTTGGTTCCCGGTTCCAGAAGGGCATACCTCAAAGTCGTTTAGTGAATTACTCTTAGAGAAAGCGCATATTGTGTGTGCACCAGGTGATGGATTTGGAGAGTACGGCGAAGGATATATTCGTATAGGATTGCTCGAAGAGGCTGATGTTTTAGCAGAAGCAATGCAGCGGATAGGCAAACTCGGCTTATTTAAGCGCTAACTGATTAAATACAATCGTTTTGAATGGAGTGAATGTGTAGTGAGTGAAAAACAATCAGAAATAAAAAGCATTTATTGTATCGGACGTAACTATGCAAAACACGCTGAGGAGTTAGGAAACGATGTGCCAAGTGAACCTCTATTGTTTGGGAAACCGCAAAGTGCCGCAGCAATGGCTGACGGAAGCGTGCTTACTTTTCCGAGTAATAAAGGAGAGATCCACTACGAGCTCGAAATTGTATTAAGAATTGGAAAAGACGTGGAAGCCGGCGATTCATTAAAAGATGTCATTGGTGACATGGCACTTGGAATTGATCTTACTTTACGAGATGTTCAATCAGCATTAAAAAAGAAAGGGCATCCATGGTTACGTGCGAAAGGGTTTAGAAACTCAGCCATACTAACGGAATTCTTTTCTTTTCCTGGTGAAGAAGAAACCCAATCCATTCCGTTTTCTCTCAAGAAAAATGAAATCGAAGTTCAACGGGGATTAGCAAAACATATGTTATTTACTTTTAGTGACATCTTTAATGAATGTCAAAGAGAGTTTGGATTAAAAGAAGGTGACTTGTTGTTTACTGGCACTCCAGAAGGTGTTGGAGCAATTGCAGAGGGAGATACGTTCGCCCTCTATTTTGCAGAAGAAAAGAAAGGGTCATTCCAAGTGAAATTGATCTAAGAGTTAAGAGAGATAAAAAAAGGGGCTAAATCAATGAGTACATTTATTTTTGCTCATAGAGGTTCTTCGGGATCTTATCCAGAGAATACGATGAAGGCTTTTGAGCAGGCAGTAAAAGCTGGGGCTGATGGTGTCACGTTTAATGTACAACTTTCAAGAGACGAAATACCAGTTATTATCCATGATCGTTCTGTAAATCGAACAACAAATGGACAGGGACCTGTCTTTTATTATCTGGCCAGTGAATTAAAACAACTAAATGCAGCCGCAAAACAGACATATAAGTCGCGTGAAAAAATACCAGATCTTCCTGAATTTTTAGATTGGGCTAAGGAACATCGACAATTACGTTTAAATATGGAAATTAAAGGATATGGACTTGACCATAAACAGTTGATCAAGTCCATCCTGCCTTTTATCGATCAATCTGTTTTTGCAGAACGCTTAACAATATCTTCTTACGACCACGTTCTTTTGTACAAGATTAAGCGCGCATATCCAGCATTTGAAATCGCCGCTCTTGTTGAAGGGGCAATATGGAACCCAACTGCTTACTTACAAGAACTAGGTGCTGGCGGGTATCATATAAATGCAAGGTATGCATCACAGGAACTTGTGAGGACGTTACAAGATCAAGGTGTTCATATTCGCTCATTTTCTACGAATGATACAGCTTCTTTGAAACAATTATTTCTTTGGGAAGTTGAAGGAGTGTTCACTGATTTCCCCACGCGAGCTATCCACTTACGTGACAACGATCAAATCGATGTCCAAACACGGGCTTGATAATCTTCAATTGCTCTATCACTAGAGAAATAACCGGAAGCAGCAATGTTCGCTAAGCTTTTTTTCTGCCATAACAGTTGATCTGTATAAAGAAGCTCGATTTGTTTATGCGCTTGGGCATAGCTCGAGAAATCTTGAAGCAATCGATATTCATCATTGTTTTGAATAAGCGAATAATACAAGTCACTGTAGATAGCGTTATCTGAAAATGTACCATTGACTAATGGTTGAAGGACATTTTTGATTCTTATATCTTTATCATAATACGATTTAGAAAAATAGGGCTTTTTCGTGTCGGCTGCATTTGCACCAAATAAGAACATGTTGTCTTCTCCTGCATGTTCAGCCATTTCGATTGTTGCTCCATCTCTCGTGCCGATCGTTAAAGCGCCGTTCATCATTAACTTCATATTTCCTGTACCAGAGGCTTCTTTACCTGCTAAAGAAATTTGTTCACTAACTTCAGCGGCTGGAATAAGCTGTTCTGCAAGGCTAATTCTGTAATTTTCTATAAAGATTACTTTTAGCTTCCCTTGAATTGTAGCATCTTTATTAATGACGGACGCAATTGTATGGATGTAGTGAATCACTTTTTTTGCAAATGCATAACCAGGTGCAGCTTTTGCAGCGAACAAAAATGTTCTTGGAAAAGGTAAGCGATCAGGGTTCTCACGTAATTCTGTATAAAGATGCCAAATGTGAAGCGCATTTAATAATTGACGTTTATACCCATGTAATCTTTTACAGTGAACATCAAACAATGACCCTGGATCAACTTTTGTTTCTGAAAAAGTAAGTGTTGTATCAATTAACGTTTGTTTATTTCTTTTTTTAATTTTGGAAAGTTCTTCTAAAAAAGGTGTGCTTGTTTGAAAATCTGCTAGTTTAATTAATTCGAATGGGTCTTGTAACCAAGTATCACCAATTGCTTCATTTATTAAATCTGATAATGCTGGGTTCACTCTATGGAGCCAGAACCGATGAGTAATGCCGTTTGTAACAGAAGTGAATTTTTTAGGGTTCATTTGAGCAAAATTGACAAGTGTTTCAGTTTGCAAAAGATGCGAATGAAGTGTGGATACACCATTTACCTTGTTGGAGCCTATTACGGCCAAATGGACCATGTGCACATGACCGTATGAAACAATCGCCATATCAGAAATTTTGTCTCTTTTCTCTGAATGGTGATGCCATACGGATCTACAAAAACGTTCATTTATTTCTACAATAATTTCATAGATTCTAGGCAGTAATGGTTGAAAAAGGACTATAGGCCATTTTTCCATTGCTTCAGCAAGCAATGTGTGATTCGTATAATGAACACTAGTAGTGACAATGGCCCAAGCTTCATCCCACCCAAGTCCTTCAACGTCCATAAAAAGGCGCATTAATTCTGGAATAATCATACTTGGATGAGTATCGTTAATGTGTACGAGATAGTGGTTAAAGAAGGTACGAATTCCTCCATGACGATGTGCGAGTGTAAAAAGGTGTTGAGCTCCAGCTGAAACAAGAAAGTATTGCTGTTTTAATCTAAGAATCATTCCTTCTGATGTAGAATCGTCCGGGTATAAAAATTCGGTAATTTCAGTTGCTTTTTTTCTTTTTAAAAGTTGTTGCTCTGCAGTTAAGCTAGGATCTATCTCGGTAGGGCATGCTTTCCATAAATATAATTGATTAACTTGTTCTTGTGAATATCCGGTTATAGGGATCGAGTACAGCTTTGCTTGCACCTGTTCTTGATCTGTATATTCGAAAACAAGGCGATCCCCGTTATTGTGCTGATGCACTTTTCCCCAGAATGAAACGGTATATTCAGCATCCGGTTTCTGCTCCCATTCATAACTTGATGATTGTTTCCATCTGTCAGGTAATTCAATTTGTCGCCCAGAAAGAAACTCTTGTTTAAACAATCCATATTCATACAACAAACCCATTCCATGTCCTCGTAGCTTTTTATTTGCCATCGAATCGAGAAAACAAGATGCGAGACGACCAAGTCCACCATTGCCTAGCGCAGGATCATTTTCTGTATTTAATACATCATGAAGATCTATCTCATAGGTGCTTAGAAAAGATTTTGCTTGATCAAGCCAACCTAAGTGATCTAGATTGTTTCGCAGAAAACGCCCAGGCAGGAATTCCATAGAGAAGTAAAACAACTGAGTAGCGTAAGTATCTTTTGCAATTCGATTAGTGGAGATTTTTTTTTGAACAACTCGAGAAAGTAAATCATGCCAAGTTTCTAATGATGCGTCTTGCAAAGATAAATGGTGTTGTTGACTTTCTTTAAGTAGGAGCATTTTCAATGAGTCCATAGAGGTCTCCTTTTTTCTGTCATAGCCAGTGAGTGGTAAAGGTCATAATAGATTTTAGCAGATTGGTCCCAACTTGAATCAGTATGAAGACCGTTTTGCCGGAGTTGTAAAAAGTGCTCTTTATGATGATAAATGGAACAAGCATCGTTTAATAAGTTAGCCAATTCATTGGCGTTTCCATTCGAAAAAACTAACCCGTTGCCTTCATATAAATAGGGCTGGTATGGAACGATCGTATCCTTTAGCCCGCCAACTGAATGGACGATGGGTACAGTGCCATAGCGCATTGCAATTAATTGATTTAAACCACAAGGTTCTTTTAAAGAAGGCATGATTAAAAAATCCGCTCCTGCATAAAGCCGTCTTGATCGTTCCTCATAGAAGCCAATTTCTACTGCGATATGAGGGGCTCGTTTTAATAATAAAGCTTGCTCTAAATCCGAATCACCACTTCCAAGGATTGCAAGTTGATAAGGAAATGTAACTTTGCTTATTGCTTCTAGTAAAAGAGGTACGCCCTTGTCAGGTACTAATCTAGAAATGAATGCAAACAATGGGATCTCATTATCAACCTTTAGATTTAGTTCTATTTGAATCGCTCTTTTATTAATTTGTTTCATGTCTGGAGATGGGCTTTTAGGATAAACAAGGGCTTGATCACTGGCAGGGTGATAGCTAATTTGATCGAGGCCATTTACTATGCCACAAAGCGTGTTTCTACGTGAGGATAGTAACTTATCTAAGCCAAACCCTTCTTCTGTTGTTTGTATTTGATTGACATAAGTTGGAGAAACGGTTGTTAAATAGTTGGCTGCCACAATAGCTGTTTTTAAAAATGAAATGTTTCCATCCATCTCAACTGTTGAATAAAGCTCTTTTGGAAGCTCTAATAATTCGTTATAAATAGAACTAGGGAAAATTCCTTGATAACGTAAGTTGTGGATCGTGAAAACAGATTTAATCTTTTTCAGAGTGTTGTGTTGTTTTAAATAAAGGGGTAATAATCCAGTCTGCCAATCATGGCAATGAACGATATTTGGTTTTTTTTCACATAATAAATAATATTGGATGATGGCGTGGGTGAAAAATATGAACCGCTCCGCTTCGTCGTTATATCCATATAAATGATCTCGTTTAAAATAGTCATCGTGTTCAAAAAAAAGATAGCGCACTTTGTTTTGCTCCCATTCATAAACAGAGCACTCATTTGTACGCCATTTCACAGTTGTTAAGAACGTCTGTACGTAGGAAAGTTCTAACGGGACTTGTGAGTGAAATAGGGGGAGAAGTACTTCCACCTCACAATCTAACTTTGAGATTGCTTTAGGAAGTGATCCGATGACATCAGCCAGACCACCTGTTTTATAGAAAGGACTACATTCACTTGCTACAATTGATACTTTCATTAATTATAAAGCTCCTTTGTGTAAACTAGTAACAACATTTGATTGTGAGAGCATTGTTGGTTGGAAAATAGTCGGTCTTGAACAAATTATAGTTGTATTATCTGGAATGTGGGCTCCTGGCGGGACAATGATTTGGTGAAGTGAAACAAAATGACCAATTCTTGCATTTCCTAAGAGTAGTGACTTAGAGAGACTAAGATGGTTACCGAGTGTAGCAGACGGATCGATGACGCTATGAGTGATACGCTGGCTCCGCGAATGTCTATTTTGAATAAACAAATCCACTACTGGTATGGCAAATTCGCTGATAACTGCACAACGAGTGCTAAAAAATGGAGATTCTGGCACATTCCATTTATCCATATGAGCACTGAAATAGCTCTCTACTGTGCCGACATCACGCCAATATCCTTTGAACTGGTAACCATATACAGAAGCTTTTTTTTCAATCATTTGTGGAATGATATCTTTTCCGAAATCATGGGAAGACAGAGGATTTAATGCATCTTCTTTTAAAATATCTTCTAGGTAAGGTCTTGAAAATAAATAAATGCCCATTGATGCCAGTTGGCTTTTCGGCAGGAGGGGCTTTTCAATAAACTTCATAATTTTTCCACTTGAGTTAAGTTCAGCAATTCCAAATCGAGTTGCTTCCTTTTTCGTTACTTCCGTTAAAGCAATCGTAACGTCTGCGTTGGAATGTATATGTGCTTTAAGCATACGTTGGTAATCCATTTCGTAAATATGATCACCAGAAACAATTAACACGTAGTCATGGTTCTTTGCGCGTTGGAGTTTTTGATATACTGCATCTGCTGTTCCTGCATATCCTCCTGTGGATGAAAGGGCGCAAGTGGCTGTTAAATTCCATGCCTCTCCATTCTTGACGTAGCGATGAAGAGTAGGAGATTCATATTGAGTAAGAATGGTCACCTGCTTTATAGCGGACCTTGCTAAATTAGTTAGCGTAAAATCAATTAGCCGGTATCTACCGGCAAACGGCACAGCAGGTTTTGCTGTATGTTTAGTCAACGTCCCTAATCGTGTTCCTTTACCGCCTGCCAATAAAAACGCTGCTATTGAGTTTGACACTAGCGTCGACCCCTTTCAAGATGGAATAAGATAAAAAGAGGTTTATACATATGATTGTGAAAGCGCTTGCTATTCTCGGAAGGAAAAACTTTATTAAAAGATTCGCGTAAATAGACAAAATGCTATTCAAAAACAAATAAAAAAGGTACACTACTGGATGGATTCACACTCATATACAAGGGGTGATATACACCATGAAAGAAATTGATGTGTCAAAATTCGAGAAAAAAATAATCCTTCGAAACATCGAGGAGAAAGATTTTAATGATATCATTAAATTGTCTGAGCTCTGCTTTCAGAATATGGAACCATGGCGATATGATGAATTAAAAAGTCATATATCCGTCTTCCCTACAGGTCAGTTCTGCGTGGAATACGATGGTCAAATCATTGGTTCCTGTTCAAGTTTAATTATAAATTTTGATGAATATGACGATCAGCATACTTGGGATGAAATCACGGATCAAGGATATATAACAAACCATGATCCTGATGGATATAACTTATATGGTATTGAAGTAATGGTGCATCCAGACTACCGCCGTATGAAAATTGGAAGACGCTTGTACGAGGCAAGAAAAGAGTTAGCACGAGAGTTAAATTTAAAAAGCATTATTATTGGTGGTAGAATTCCGAACTATTATAAGTACGCGGATAAACATACACCTAGAGAATATGTTGATGAAGTAACGATGCATAATATTTACGATCCAGTTCTAACGTTTCAGGTGATTAATGGCTTTTCCCTGAAGCGAGTAAATGCCAACTATTTGACTGATGATAAAGCTAGTATGAAATATGCGACGTTAATGGAATGGAACAATATCGATTATCAACCCTCTACTCCAAAACGCCGTTTTAAAACGTCTTTCCCTGTTCGAATTACAACGATTCAGTACGAAATGAAGAAGATCTCTTCATTTGAAGATTTTGCAATCCAATGCGAATACTATACAGACGTTGCTGCAAGTTATCAATCGGATTTTGCTGTATTTCCCGAGATCTTTACTTTACAACTTTTATCCTTTTTACCTGAGAAAAGTCCAAGTAGAGCGATTCGTCGCTTGACTGAATTCACGGAGGACTATATTGAACTGTTTACAACACTTGCAGTGAAGTACAATGTCAATATTATTGGTGGCTCGCACTATGTAGAAGAAGAAGGGAAAATATATAATATCAGTTATTTGTTCCGACGTGACGGTACCATTGAAAAACAGTACAAGCTTCACGTTACACCAAATGAACGTTTGTTCTGGGGCATTAGTGGTGGAGATGAAGTGAAAGTATTTGATACTGATTGTGGAAAAATAGCGATTCAGATTTGCTATGATATCGAATTCCCTGAACTAGGAAGAATTGCTACAGATAAAGGCGCAAATATTATTTTCTCTCCTTTTTGTACGGACGACAGACAAGGGTATTTACGCGTGCGTTACTGCTCTCAAGCGCGAGCAATTGAAAACCAGATTTATACGGTTATTTCTGGTACCGTAGGCAATCTTTCTGATGTGGCTAACATGGATATTCAATATGCTCAATCGGGTATATTTACACCATCTGATTTTACGTTTCCGCGAGATGGGATTGTTGGTGAATGCAGTCCAAATATTGAAACGGTTGTGGTTGGTGATGTTGATTTAGAAATTTTACGTCGACATCGTCGATCAGGCAGTGTAAACCAGTTAAGAGATCGTCGCGATGATATTTACCACGTAGTTTATAAACAATAACGAAAGACGTCCTTTTAGGGCGTCTTTCGTTTAATGATCATAGTGCCGGGCAAGACTGGTTTCTAAAAAGGAGCTTCATTGATGGGACCAACATCACAACCGGCATTGTTAAAACAGATTAGCTTATTCGTACTACTTTTTGCAGTTATTTGGTTTACGATAACAATAAATGGCTTCGAAGAAACTGTCCAATTGGAAATACAAGTTGTTGAAAGCGATGTGAAGAAGGGACAAACTGTCGATTTACAAGTGTTTATCGTTACGGATAAAGGTGTTGGATACGATCAAGCAATGGTTGCAGGATCATTATCAAAAGATAATCAATTTGTGGAAATTTTGTTTCATCATATAGAAAATGGATTGTATGAGGGAGAGGCACGTTTTGATATGACTGGTGTCTGGGAAGGAGAAGTAGAAGCGAAAAGTTTTTCTGCTCGAGCAAGTTCCAAAATAGAACTAGTGGTGGAGTAGGGGGGAGACCGATGAAATTTAATCAACTAACGAAGACGAAGTTTATTAAAAGACCAAATCGCTTCATACTTTTATTAGAAATAGAAGATACGAAAGAAAGAATTGAAGCTCATTTGCCCGATCCAGGTCGTCTGAAAGAATTGCTTGTAAAAGGAGCTGTTATTTGGGTAGAGCAGGCGGCGGCTGGCAAACGTAAAACAAAATGGACAGCTATATTATGTGAAACCAATACCCGGGTGCATGTTTCTTTGAAGACAACAATTGCGAATAAACTTGTGGAAGAGGCGCTTATTGAACAAAAACTTGCAGGTTTCCTAGAATGGGAATTGGTACGTAGAGAGTATACAGTTGGTCATTCTCGTTTTGATTTTTTATTAGCATTAGGAGATCGTCGCCTATTGCTAGAGGTGAAAAGTGTAACACTTTCGAGAAGTAATAAAGGATACTTTCCAGATGCAGTAACAAAACGAGGGGCGCGGCACGTTCAAGAACTTACACAACTTGTTCTTGATGCAAGGTACGAAGCTGCGGTCTTATTTGTTGCCCAACGGGAAGATATAGAATCGATTCAAATGGAAGACACCATTGATCCGTGTTTTTCTACTGCAATGAAAGAGGCTCAAGAGGCTGGAGTATTGATTAAGAGTATAGGCACAATATTGAATCAATATGAAATCTTAATTGAAAAGCAGATCCCCGTTTTTATCTGACTTCTCTGTACGAAAATGTTATGATTATGATATACATAGAGGTTGGGATAGGAGAGGGCATATGGTTCATTCTTTTTCAAGTGAGAATCGTTCAGAATATGTGCAAAAGCTGAAAGAAAACGTACTTGACGTATTGGTGATAGGCGGAGGTGTGACTGGAGCAGGAATTGCTTTGGATGCTGCTGTGCGTGGGTTGGAAATAGGACTTGTAGACATGCAAGATTTTGGATCAGGTAGTTCAAGTCATTTATCCAGTTTGTTTCATAATGAATTGAGACAAGCGCATCAATTGGATATGAAATGGCATGGAGAATGTGTAAGGGAAAGAGTCATTCTTCAGGAAAACGCGCCCCATTTAATGAAGCAATCACCTTTGATGCTCCCGTCATATCGAATTAGTGTTTTGGGGAGGCATTCGTTTGGTTCCAAATTAGTTGAACGTATTTCTGAAATGGCCCGAGGAGAAAAACGTAAGACGATGGCAAAAAAAGAACTTGCACAAGTTGCTCCTTTCTTTACCGATAAATCAATTAAAGGTGCAGCTATTTATCGAGAGTTTTGGCGTGACGAGACGCGTTTAACAATTGATTTGCTTAAAGAAGCGGCAAAGCGAGGTGTGACAGCCTTGAACTATGCCAAAGTTGAAAGCTTTCTATATGAAGAAGGGCAGGCAAAAGGTGTATTAATTATTGACCAGTTAAATGGGGATGTATACAAAGTGTATGCAAAAAAAATTATTAATGCGAGTGGTGTCTGGATTGATTCGTTAAGAGAGCAGGATCGTTCAATTTCTAAAAAGTCGATTCATTATACAAGTGACCGTTTTTTTGCATTAAAAAAAGAAAAACTCCCAATTGAACATATATTGTACATGGAAACAAAGGAAAAAAAATTGCTTAGTTTAATTCCCAGGGGTCATTATGTTCTTATTGCATTAACAAGAACGAAACTTGAAAATGAAGTCACTCAGGATATAGATATTGCACTACAGACTTTAAATGATATGTTTACTCAAGCAAATCTCTCGAAGGAAGATATCCAAGTCCAGTGGGAAGTAAGACGGCCATTTATTACAGATGCAGGGAAGAACAAACGAGAAGTAATAAAGTTAAATGATTGGTTTATTTCAGAGTCGGGACTCATTACAGTTGTTTGCAGTCAATTAACAAGCTATCGGCTAATTGCTAAACAAGTTGTTGATTGGTTATGTAAGTCTTTTCAGGTTTCGACTGCTTGTGAAACAGATACGTTAACGTTATCTGGTGGTTATGTTGGAGGTATGGATCACCTCATAAATTATAAAGAAAAACGCATAACTGAAGGACAGCAGTATGGATTGACATTAGATGAATCAGAACGTATAGTGGATCGTTATGGATCGAATACAGGTCAAATTTATGCACGGGTTTGGGCATATAAAAAACAAGCTCATTTATTTGGATTGCCCGATCAGATTTTTGCAGAACTTTTATACAGTATAGAGGAAGAAATGACAGCAACGCCTGTTGATTTCTTCGAGCGTCGCACTGGATATTTATATTTGAACAAGGAATTGTCACTTCAAATGAAGGAACCCGTATTACGGTATATGCGTGATCGTTTTAATTGGTCAGAACAAGAAGAAAGAAAACACCGCGATCATTTAGAAGAGAAGATGGCTCAAGCTTATCGACTTGATCAAGTAAATCTCCTAGAAAAGAGAAACAGCAACGTGTAATATAAAAGAGCAAGATAGTGTGAGAGGGGTAGCTTCATGGATACTAAAACAGAAATCAAAAGATGGAGTGAGTTTATCGCTCTAGAGCAAGATGTTCGTAAGGAACTTGAAGCGATTATGGGGGACGAAAGTGCTCTAGAAGATAGCTTTTACCGTGAACTTGCTTTTGGCACAGGAGGAATGCGCGGAGAAATTGGTCCTGGTCCAAACCGCATGAATACATATACAGTAAGAAAAGCAGCTGAAGGTTTAGCGCGTTTTATAGAAAAGCGTGGAGAAGATGCAAAAAGACGAGGTGTGGCAATTGCATTTGATTCGAGGCATAAATCTGCAAAATTCGCCCACGAAGCTGCTATTACTCTTGGTGCCCATGGGATAAAAGCCTATGTGTTTTATGACTTACGACCAACTCCAGAATTGTCGTTTGCTGTTCGGTACTTGCAAGCAGAAGCCGGTATAGTTATTACCGCTTCCCACAATCCGCCTGAATATAATGGATTTAAAGTTTACGGGGCAGATGGTGGTCAATTTCCACCAGAGCTCGCAGAGGAACTTGTGGATTGTGTATCGTCAATTGAAGATGAATTGACGATTGAGGTGGGAGATGAAGCGAAGCTAAAAGCAGCTCAAATGTATGAAGTGATTTCTGATGAGATTGATAATGCTTATAATGAAGCATTAAAAACAATTTTGTTACAACCAGATCTAGCGAAAGATAAAGGAAAAGAGTTAAACATTGTTTTTACACCACTACACGGCACTGCCAATCATTCAGTTCGTCGAGTTTTAGAAGAGACAGGGTTCACAAACGTGGTTGTTGTAAAAGAACAAGAGCTACCCGATCCACAGTTCTCAACAGTCAAATCACCAAATCCCGAGGAGCACGCCGCTTTTGCATTAGCCATTGAATACGGTAAAAGCATGGATGCAGATGTTCTTCTCGCAACAGATCCAGATGCTGATCGAGTTGGGCTGGCGGTGAAAAACACTGAAGGTGAATACATCGTATTAACTGGGAACCAGACAGGCGCTCTAATGCTTGATTATTTATTGGAACAACGAAAATCAACGAACAGTTTACCAGAAAATGGCGTTGTTTTAAAAACGATTGTAACTTCTGAGATCGGTAAAGCAATTGCAAATGCTTATGGATTAACCACAATAGATACATTAACTGGCTTTAAGTTCATAGGTGAGAAAATGGGCGAATATGAACGTACTGGTGAACATGATTTTCTATTTGGGTATGAAGAAAGTTATGGATACTTGATTGGTGATTTTGTTCGTGATAAAGATGCTGTTCAGGCTTGTTTGTTTGCCGCAGAGCTTGCCCTTCACTACAAAGAAAAAGGAATGACCGTATACGAAGGTTTAATTGATGTATATCATAAGTATGGTTTTTATCGCGAAGGGCTTCATTCTCTTACGTTAAAAGGAAAAGAAGGGGCTGAAAAAATCACATCAATTCTTTTGTCTTTACGTCAAGAGCCTCCAAAGCATATGGGCGGGA
The DNA here is from genome assembly GCF_002019705.1 of Shouchella patagoniensis. Taxonomy (GTDB): domain Bacteria; phylum Bacillota; class Bacilli; order Bacillales; family Bacillaceae_D; genus Shouchella; species Shouchella patagoniensis. Next base: position 107,694 of record NZ_KV917377.1, read on the forward strand.
TAGACGTTGCCCGTGTAGAAGATTATGAAAGAAGTAGTGTGTTAACAATCGCGACGGGAGCATCAGCTGCAATCAACTTGCCGTCATCAAATGTTTTAAAATATGTACTTGAAGACGGTTCATGGTTCTGTGTTCGTCCTTCAGGAACCGAACCAAAAGTGAAGTTCTATTTTGGGGTTGTGGGAAAGAACTTAGAAGATAGTGAATCTAAGCTCAAGCATTTACAACAGGCGGTTATGGCATATATGGAAGCTTTCATTCATTAATATAAAAAACACTTGTCTAAGCTCGGACAAGTGTTTTTTGTGCATTTCTTCATGATCCAAAGAGATGGTTCATACAATGAAAGAATAAAGGAGGGAGACCGTTTGTCTGATAACTGGAAAGAATTAGAGTATGCGATTAGTGAAATTACTGAAATTGCGAGCGGCTTTGGCCTTGATTTTTATGAAATGCGTTATGAAATTTGTCCAGCCGATATTATTTATACGTTTGGTGCCTATGGCATGCCAACAAGGTATAGTCATTGGTCATTCGGTAAGCAATACCATAAAATGAAATTACAATATGATCTTGGACTTAGCAAGATCTATGAGTTAGTTATCAATTCAGATCCTTGTTATGCGTTTTTGCTTGATAGTAACACATTGATTCAAAACAAGTTAATTGTCGCTCATGTTCTTGGTCATTGTGATTTCTTTAAAAATAATGTTCGTTTCTTAAATACAAGAAGAGATATGGTAGAAAGCATGAGTGCTACAGCTGAAAGGATTGCTAACTATGAACATAGTTACGGGAAAGAAGCAGTCGAGAACTTTTTGGATGCAGTCTTAGCTATCCAAGAACATATAGACCCAACGCTAGTTAAGCCAAAAGAAGAAGAACAACAAACGATCGGAAGAAAACGAGTTTCTGAATATGAAGACTTATGGGGATTAGAGGAACCAGTAAAAAAAGAACTAATTAAAAGAAGGGATCAATTTCCTTCTGGCCCTGAAAAAGATTTGCTTTCGTTTATTGAGAACCATAGTAGAGAATTAGAACCATGGCAACGAGACATTTTAACGATGATGCGGGAAGAAATGCTTTATTTTTGGCCGCAGTTAGAAACGAAAATTATGAATGAAGGTTGGGCATCTTTTTGGCACGCACGCATTATTCGGGAAATGGAGTTAACGAGTGATGAGGCGATTGAGTTTGCGAAATTGAATGCGGGTGTCGTTCAACCATCAAGAACCTCTATAAATCCATATTATTTAGGGTTAAAAATGTTTGAAAATATTGAGAGACGTTACAACGAACCAACAGAAGAAATGATTCGTCTTCAAGGAGTAAAACCAGGCAGTGGACGCGAAAAAATGTTTGAGGTAAGGGAAATTGAATCTGACACATCCTTTTTGCGAAACTATTTAACGAAAGAACTTGTTTATGAAGAGGATATGTATTTATTCCAAAAGCAAGGCAGTGATTATAAGATTATTGATAAAGCATGGGAAGGGGTGCGTGATCAATTAACCCAATCTCGTATTAATGGTGGTTTCCCTTATTTAGTTGTTACGAATGGCGATTATATGAAAAATGGAGAACTTTATATAACACATCAATATGAAGGAACAGAGCTTGACGTTAGTTATATAGAAAAAGTTGTTCCGTACATTCATCAACTATGGGGAAGAGCAGTTCATTTAGAAACCATCGTAAACGAAAAAAAGATTGCGTTTATTTACGATGGAAACAAAATACACCGAAAGTATTTATAGGGCAAACATGCCCTTTTTTCATTAGACAATATACATAATAAATTTTCAAAAAAATTAATAAATCAATTGACGCTACTAACTTTTCAGAGTAAGATAAATTTTATGACTAAAAAGAGTTTCGTAAATCTAAGTATTAATAATCAAGAGGTGATGTAAAGGTGGAGACCTTTAAGCGTCTAGCACGATTTTATCTTCCGGATAAGAAATATTTTATTTTTTCTTTAATTGCGTTAGTTTTTGTAACCGTCATCACAGTAATATACCCGGTTATTTTACAAATCGCAATTGACGTAGGCATTAGGGAAGGTCAGTACAACATCATTCCTTACTTAGCAATTGGTTTAATCATCATTATGGCCATAAAAGGGGTCGCTACTTATGTAAATCAATATTTTGGAGATTTGTTTGGCGTTCGATCCGTATACCGTGTTCGGAAAACGTTGTATGAAAAACTTCAATTTCTTCCTTTTCGCTATTATGACAATGCTAAAACAGGCGATTTAATGTCGCGTTTAACAGCAGATGTAGAGGCGTTTCGTTTTTTTCTTTCCTTCGGATTTGCGCAACTTGTAAACTTCGTCTTACTCGTTAGTTTTGCAATGATTGTTATGTTTTATTATTCTGTTCCACTTACTCTTGTGACAATGGTTACGCTCCCCTTTCTAGCTGTTGCAGTTTATAAATTTGATAAGAGGGTGCATCCAAGTTTTCGTCAGGTCCGAAAATCTCTTGCTAATTTAAATACAAAAGTTCAGGAAAATGTAAGTGGGATGCATACTGTAAAAGCCCTTTCGCAAGAAACAACTGAAAAGAATCGATTTGAAACGCAAAATGATGATTATCGGACAAAGAACTTAACCATTTCTAATGTTTGGGGAACCTACTTTCCATTAATGGAGTTTATAGGAAATGTATCTGCTGTATTATTGCTAGGTTTTGGCGGGTATTTAGCCGTACAAGGTCAACTTACCCCTGGAGAACTAACGGCATTTTTTAGCCTTGTTTGGTTTATTATTGGTCCTATTATGAACTTGGGTTTTATAATTAATATGTTTTCTCAATCAAAAGCTTCAGGTGAAAGACTTTTAGAGATCCTCGATGAAGAAGAACGAAGCAATGGCCCAGAGCAAACGGAAGAATTCAAAAAACTGCGGGGTGAGGTTACGTTTAAGCAAGTGGACTTGCGCTATAATAACAAATCTAAGAATGCACTTTCGCAGATTGAGTTTCATGCTCCTATTGGTTCAACAATTGGCTTAGTAGGTGCTACTGGTGCTGGTAAATCAAGTATTATTCAATTGCTCTTACGCTTTTATGATAAAACTGCTGGAGAAATATTATTGGATGGCAAGCCGATAGAAGAGTATGACGTGAAGGAAATTCGTAAGAATGTAGGAATTGTACTTCAGCAAACATTCCTTTTCTCATCATCAATCCGAGATAACTTAGCTTACGGGAATTCTGCTGCAACCATGGAAGAAATTATTGAAGCAGCAAAGCGTGCAGATGCGCATGAGTTCATTAATCAATTGCCTGATGGATATGATACAATCCTTGGCGAACGAGGATTAGGTTTGTCAGGGGGGCAAAAACAACGAATTGCTATTGCTCGAGCTATGATTATGAATCCAAGTATTCTCGTAATGGATGATTCAACAAGCGCTGTTGATATGCAGACTGAAACAAAGATTCAAAAAGCGATGAAAGAAATCATGCAAGGACGAACAACATTTATTATTGCTCATCGCATATCTTCGGTAAAACACTGCGATCAAATTCTTGTGCTTAAAGAAGGTGTAATTGAGCAAAGGGGAGAGCATGAATCCTTGCTTCAAGAGGAAGGGTTATATAAACGGATATATGATATTCAAAACAAGGACCAACAATACGTGCTTCAACAGGCATAAGGAAGTGATATAAATGGAACAAGCAAGAAAAAAGTCGCGATTTCACTACCCCGTTGAACAGATTATAGAAAAACCGTTTAATTGGAAACAAATGATTCGATTATTCACATTCATTAAACCATATGGTAAAACGCTTTTACCTAAAACCATCTTAATGATGCTTATTGCTACAGCAGTCAGACTGGCCATCCCAATTTTTATTGGGGTATTTGCTGTAGATCAGTTGGAAAGAGGCGTAGCTCAAGGTTCGGATATGATTTTGTATGCTGGTATCGTATTAGCCTTATATCTACTGTCTTATGTAGCGAATGTATTTAGAATTCGTTGGATGAATCGGCTTGGACAATATGTAATTTTTGATATACGGAAGAAGTTATTTGATCATATCCAACATTTATCACATCGTTTTTTTGATCAACGTTCTGCGGGTTCAATCCTTGTCAGAGTGATAAATGATGTTAATTCACTACAAGATTTGTTTACAAATGGTGTTATTAACTTGTTAATGGATGTTGTCATGTTGCTTGGGATAGTCGCAATCCTCTTTTATTTAAGCCCGGAGCTTGCAATTGTTATATTAATTGTTTTACCAATCATGTTTTTCATCTCCACAAAGTTGCGTAGAAAAATACGTCGCGCTTGGCAAACAGTACGTTTACGTCAATCACGTTTAAATTCTCACTTAAATGAAAGTATTCAAGGAATTCGCGTCACGCAAGCATACGCACAAGAACAAGAAAATATGGAATTCTTTGATGAAGTAAATACACAAAACTACGAGAGCTGGCGTGAAGCAACTAAGCAGAATGCATTATTTCGTCCGTTTGTAGAAATGGCGAGTGCATTAGGTGGAGCGATATTAATTTGGTATGGTGCTTATTTAATTCAAAGTGATACTAGCGCGCTTGAATTAGGCGTATTTGTAGCTTTTGCTTTTTATATAGGTATGTTTTGGGAACCTATTTCTCGACTAGGTCAAGTATATAACCAATTACTAGTTGGAATGGCCTCGAGTGAACGGATATTTGAGTTTCTTGATGAAGAACCAAATGTCGTAGATAAAATCGATGCAAAACCGTTAACGAATGTAAAAGGAGAACTCGTTTTTAAAGACGTAGAGTTTTCTTATGACAATAAACGAAAAGCATTAAACCGAATCAATTTAACGTTCAAAGCAGGCACAACTGTTGCCTTAGTAGGGCATACAGGTTCTGGAAAGTCGACAGTTGTTAATTTAATGAGTCGTTTTTACGATCCGACAAATGGGGACGTCTTTTTAGACGGCGTCAATTTAAAGGATATTCGTCTAAGCGAATTACGTAAGAATGTTAGCTACGTCTTACAGGATACGTTTATTTTTGCAGGGACCATTATGGATAATATTCGCTTTGGGAATCCAGAGGCGACAGAGGAACAGATCATAGCTTCTGCCAAAGCAATTGGTGCGCATTCATTTATTGAAAAACTCGAAAAAGGCTATCACACGGAAGTAGAAGAACAAGGAAGTGTACTCTCAGTAGGAGAGAGACAGTTACTTTCATTTGCCAGAGCCTTATTGGCCGACCCAAAGATCCTTATTTTAGATGAAGCGACTGCTAGTATTGATACAGAAACAGAGTTGAAAATACAAGAAGGCCTAAAAACACTCTTAGCAGGCAGAACTGCAGTCATGATTGCTCACCGCTTATCTACAATTCGTGATTCCGACAACATCATTGTGCTTGAACATGGCAATATGATGGAACAAGGCACACATGATCAATTAATGAAGCACCAAGGTATTTATTTCGCACTTGTTAAGTCTCAATATGCAGCAATTAAAGAGTAAGAAAAAAACAGCTTTCTTTCATAAAGAAGAAAGCTGTTTTCTTTAATGAATTGATTGACTTTTTAGTTAAATGGGGTAGAATGGAATCACCCAAAGAATAAACTGATAATATTTGGAGTGGAGAGAAACAAGTATAGAGAGGCCAGGGGATAGAATGAAATATGCATTTGCCAAACGAGTGCGCCATCTACAGTCATCGGCCGTACGCGATATTCTAAAAGTAGTGAATCAAGGAAACATCATCTCATTTGCTGGTGGCTTACCAGACGATGGTTTATTTCCTGCAAAAGCGATTGAAGATGCTTTCTCTAGAGCTTTTTCTAAGGGGAATAAAGCACTCCAATATGGAGAAACAGAAGGTTACCGACCTCTTCGAGAAGTAATACTCGAGCGAATGGCTGAAAAAGATATTACAGGGTTTACAGCTGACCATGTATTAATGACAACAGGATCGCAGCAAGCAATTGATCTATTCTCAAGGGTATTAATTAGTCCGGGAGACGTTATTCTAACTGAAGAACCAACGTATTTAGCTGCTTTACAAGTTTTTCAATCTTATGAGGCTACGATTATTCCAGTTAAATGTGATGAAGACGGCATGATTATGTCAGATTTACTATCAAAGATTAAACTTTATAAGCCAAAAATAATGTATGTGGTCCCAACATTCTCAAACCCTGCTGGTCGTGTGTGGACACTGGAACGGCGTAAAGAACTAATTAAACTTATTCATAAACACCATGTGCTTGTCTTTGAAGATGATCCCTATGGAGATATTCAATTCACGAATGAAGGTTATACACCTATCGCTGCATTGGATGATGGTTCACATGTACTTTATACAAGTACTTTTTCAAAAACGGCAGTTCCAGCACTACGAACGGGATGGATCGTTGGACCATATCAAGTCATTCGCATGATGGCGCAAGCAAAACAAGCAAATGATTTACATTCTAATTCATTAGCCCACCAAGCATTATATGAACTTTGTCGTCATTTTGATCTGGATGGACATATACAATCAATTCGTGAATTGTATGCTCATCGGAAAGATGTAATGGTAGAAAGCTTGAGTGCTGCAAAAAAAAGTGGAATCATTACTTTCGAAGAACCTAAGGGCGGAATGTTTTTATGGTTAGAGGCAAGTGCAAATGTGAATACTCAGGCCTTATTACCTCGAGCGATTCAAAAAGGTATGGCGTATGTGCCAGGAGCACCGTTTTATGCAGGGGAGCCTAAACAGAATACACTGCGATTAAACTTCACTCACGCTACTGATGAAGAAATTGTGAAGGGAATGCAGGCGTTGCTAACAATGTTCCAAGAAGTTGAGGAGGAGACATCGTTAATTAAATAGTGAAAAAAGTCGCCTTTATTTGCAAAGGCGGCTTTTACATTGCTCGAAGTCTCCGAACACGTTCTTCAGGTCTTGGGTGTGTTGAAAACAGAGTTGCCGCTTTCTTTTTTAATGGATCGGCAAAGTACAGCGAAGCCGTCGAACTAGATGCTTCTTCAACTGGACTTGAGTTACCAGTAATATTTTCCAGAGCGGAGGCTAGTGCTTCTGGGTTACGAGTTAATTCAACAGCACTCGCATCAGCTAAGTATTCTCTGTTCCGTGAAATAGCCAGTTGCATAATTATTGCAACTAGTGGAGCGAGAAGCACAAGTACTAAAGCGAGAACAAGAATAAGTGGATGTTTATTATTGTTATTTCGTCCACCTGAAAAGATAAAGAAACGCATGCCAATATCGCTTAATATAGCGATTGCGGAGACAAGTGCTACAGCAATCGTGGACAAACGTATATCATAATTGCGAACATGTGCTATCTCATGAGCGAGAACTCCTTCTATTTCTTCTCGAGATAAGCGCTTCATTAAGCCGGTAGTAACTGCGACGGCTCCTGATTTAGGTGAGATGCCTGTTGCGAATGCATTGGGGCTCTCATCTTCAATTATAAATATACGTGGCATAGGAATCCGAGCCGCAATTGAAAGTCCTTCAACTGTGTGCCAGAGAAATGCTTGATCCTTAGATGAAGTGATTTCTCTGGCATGATTCATTCTCATCACTACATTTGTACTTGTAGATATCATAAATATCGTGTAAAAAGTGGCGATGACGGCTGCAAAAAGTGCGCCGCTTAAATAATCACCTGTGCGGATGTAGGTAATTGCAGCACCTATTAATAATACGATAATCACAAAAGCTAAAACGAGGAATACCGTGTTACGTTTGTTTCGAGAAATTTGAGTATAGAACAAACAGCGTCACTCCCCTAAAAGCGAACTTGTACTGGTTCTTTTTCTTCATCTGGTATATCAAGCATGTCATTACGAAGAAAAGAATGCATATTGGCTACGATATTTGAAGGAAAAGACTCAATTTTTGTATTGTAGCGCATAACCATTGAATTATAAGCTTGACGAGCGTAGGATATTTTGTTTTCAGTGCCCGCAAGTTCCTCTTGTAATTGCAGGAAATTTTGATTGGCTTTTAAATCTGGATAAGACTCACTTAGAGCAAATAACTGCCGTAAAAGTCCACTTAATTCGGCATCTTGTTCAACCCTCTCATTCCTAGTGGCGTTTGGTTCTGCAATCACATTTCGAGCTTCAATGACTTTAGTTAATGTTTCTTGCTCGTGTTTTGCATAGCCCTTTACCGTTTCAACTAAGTTAGGGATTAGATCATATCTTCTTTTTAACTGTACATCAATTTGAGCCCAGGATTCTTCTGCCCAATTTCGGTGCTTTACCAATGAGTTGTAACTTGTAATCCATACAAGTGCAATACCTGTAACGATCCCAATAATCACAATTCCTATCATCACGATGTCGTTCACCTCTTTTATTTTTATCTACGTTAATGACTCTAAAAGGGTTCCCTATTTAAAAAAGTTTAGCATGATTAAAAGAATGAAGTAAATTATGTGCATAGTTGTGTAAAGAATCCATATGTTGAAGAGAAAAGATTTGACTTAAATAATGGAGTACGATACGATTTTGGTAGCGCTTACAAAAAGTAATGCGTTTTACTGAACGACCGCTCAGAAGATGAGAGAAGGGGCAAAAACTATGATATTAACTAAAGATCAAACGATGGTACGCGATATGGTGAGGCAATTCGCAAGAAAAGAGATTGCACCACTTGCACCTGAATTAGACAAGGACTCACGTTTTGCGACTGATGTGTTCAAAAAGATGGGCGAGTTAGGCATTCTGGGTATTCCTTTTCCTGAAGCGTATGGGGGTTCAGGCGGAGATACGGTTTCTTACGCGCTTGCAGTAGAAGAAATTGGTTATGCGTGTGGCGGCACGGGGCTTAGTTATGCAGCAGCAGTGTCTCTTGGAGCAAGTCCAATTTTTTATTACGGAACAGAGGAACAAAAGAAAGAACACTTAACTCCGCTAGCTGCGGGTGAATCACTTGGCGCTTTTGGTCTAACAGAGCCAAATGCGGGTTCCGATGCGGGCGGCACGCAAACAAAGGCTAGATTGGATGGGAATGAATATGTTATCAACGGTGAAAAATGCTGGATAACAAATGCTGAATATTCAAGAACAGTGATTGTTACCGCAGTAACAGGAACCCGTGAAAATGGGAAAAAAATGATATCGGCTTTTATAGTCCCAACGAATACGCCTGGTTTTAAGATTAGTTCTAATTACGACAAAATGGGCGTGCGAGCTTCAAATACGTGCGAGCTTATTTTGGAGGATGTCAGAGTACCTAAAGAGAATCTGTTAGGTGATCCTCAAAAAGGCTTTAGCCAATTTCTCTATACACTTGATGGAGGACGAATCTCAATCGCTGCTTTGGCAGTAGGCATTGCTCAATCAGCTTTTGACCGAGCACTTGCCTATGCCAACGAACGGAAACAATTTGGAGTAACGATTGGTTCGTTTCAAGCGATTCAATTTAAACTTGCAGATATGGCTATGGAAATTGAGCTTGCTCGTAATATGGTTCATAAATCAGCTGTTTTAAAAGACCGTGGAGAAGCCTTTGGTAAAGAAGCGGCATATGCAAAATTATTTGCCTCAGAGATGGCTACAAGGACTTGTAATCAAGCATTGCAAATACATGGTGGATATGGATACATGCGTGAATATGAAGTAGAACGAATGCTTCGAGATGCTAAACTTCTCGAAATTGGTGAAGGGACATCAGAAATTCAACGTCTAGTTATAGCAAGACATTTAGGGTTAGGCAAATAATGATGAGCAACTAGGAGGGAGACCTGATGATTCAATCGATTTTAATAGCAAACCGAGGTGAAATTGCTTCACGGATTATTCGAACTTGTCAAAAGATGGGCATCAAGACGGTTTCAGTTTATTCAGACGCTGATAAACAAGCAGAGCATGTCCAAATAGCTGATCGTGCTTTCCATGTGGGTCCTTCTAGAGTTCATGAGAGTTATCTAAATCAAGAGACCATTATAGCTTGTGCGAAAGAAGCTGATGTAGACGCCATTCATCCTGGATATGGTTTATTAAGTGAGCAATCTTCCTTTGCAGAGAATTGCGAGAAGAATGGGTTCATCTTTATTGGTCCTAATGCAAACTCAATTTCATTAATGGGTGATAAGCTCCAAGCGCGTGAAACAATGGTTCATGCAGGAATACCCGTTGTGCCAGGTAGCGCTGATTTACAATCAAAAGAAGCGGTTGTTGAAGAAGCAAAAAAAATTGGTTATCCAGTTATGTTAAAAGCGGCATCGGGAGGAGGAGGCATAGGCATTGATATTTGTCACACAGACGAAGAGTGTCGCAATGCTTATGAGAAAAACAAAAAGAAAGCTGCGATGTTTTTTGGTGATGGATCCCTTTATTTAGAAAAAGGGCTTGTGAATCCACGTCATATAGAAGTTCAAGTTATAGCAGATAAAAGTGGAAACATCTTAACAGTTGGAGAAAGAGATTGTTCAATTCAAAGGAGACATCAAAAAATTGTAGAAGAAGCGCCAGCTTTAGATTTATCAGAGAACACTCGAGAAAAAATGTATCACATTGCTAAAAAAGCGGTCAGTGCGATTGGATACGAAAATGCAGGAACAATTGAATTTCTAGTAGACGAAGACGAAATGTTTTATTTTTTAGAAATGAACACACGGTTGCAAGTGGAGCATCCAGTAACTGAAGAAGTTTTTGGGGTTGACTTAGTTGAATGGCAGATCCGAATTGCTGCAGGAGAAGATTTACCTTGGAAACAAGAAGATATGAATGCCAAAGGGCATGCGATTGAAGTTCGAGTTTATGCCGAAGACCCAGTGCGTTTTTTGCCCTCTCCAGGAACCATTACGGAAATTCAAAAACCTGATGGAACAGGGGTTCGACATGAATGCCCGGTTAAAACTGGAAGTGTGATCACACCTTTTTACGATCCGATGATTGCAAAAATGATTATAAAAGGTAGAAATAGAGTTGAAGCAATTGAACAGTTAACTAGGGCTTTAGAAACTTATCGCATTAGTGGAATTAAAACAAACTTAGCTACATTACGTGGAATTGTGAACCACCCTGCTTTTAAAAAAGGAAATGTAAATACATCGTTTATGACAGTTTATGGGAATGAGTTGCGTTTAGAGGAGGAGAATAAATGAAACAAATAACAGCGACCATGGCAGGAAATGTTTGGAAAGTGACTGTGCAACTTGGAGATACCGTTGAAGTTGGTCAAGAAGTAGCCATTTTAGAATCAATGAAAATGGAAATTCCAATAGAAGCAGAAGTAGAAGGTAAAGTTAAAGCGATTCAAAAGCCGGAAGGGGAATTCGTTAATGAGGGAGACGTGTTAATTGAGCTTGAATAACAGCTTGGTATTATTTGAAGAACAAGAGCATATTGGAATCATTACACTTAATCGACCTAACGCAGCTAATGCTTTATCAAAAAAGTTATTGGATGAACTCATGCATGTTTGTTCATTAATAGCCAGCAAAGCTACTATTCGAGTTGTTGTTTTAAGGTCGGCAGGAGATAAAATTTTTTGTGCAGGAGCTGATTTAAAAGAGCGAGCTGAAATGCAAGAGGAAGAAGTTTTTGATGCAGTCAAAAAAATCTCTAAAACAATAGAAACTATTGCTGCATTACCTCAACCAGTTATCGTGGAAGCAAATGGAAGTGCTTTTGGAGGTGGTCTTGAACTCTGTCTGGCTTGTGATGTACGTGTATTTTCTGAAGAGGCATACTACGGTTTAACTGAAACGAGTCTGGCAATCATTCCAGGAGCTGGTGGTACTCAACGGTTACCCCGTCTCATCGGAGAAGGGCGCGCAAAAGAAATGATTTATACTTCTAAGAGAATAACTGGAACGATCGCTTTAAGTTACGGTATGTGTGAGTATGCAGTTTCAGCGAAGGATACATCAAGAATAACCATGGACCTTGCAAAACAAATGGCAAGTAATGGACCACTTGCTTTAAGGGCAGCCAAGCATGCAATGGTAACAGGTCGTTCTCTTCCATTAGCAGAGGCTTTGGATAAAGAAAAAGAAGCGTATAGCAGCTTATTAAATACGAAAGACCGCTTAGAAGGCTTACTTGCATTTAAAGAGAAACGAAAAGCATCTTATCAAGGACACTAGGAGTGAATGTGATGAAGACGGAAGAAGTGAAGACAGAAAAAGAGGCTTTTCTTTATAAAGGAGGGCAACAAAAATACCATAAGCAGAACTCGGAAAAAGGGAAATTATTTGTTCGTGATCGGCTAACACTTCTACTTGATAATGGTTTGACAACCGAAGATGGATTATTTGCAAATAGTGAAGCAGAAGGATTACCTGCGGATGGTGTGATCTGTGGAATGGGAACAATCGATGGCAAATCGGTTTGTGTAATGGCAAATGATTCGACAGTTAAAGCTGGTTCATGGGGTTCCAGAACAGTTGAAAAAATCATTCGAATTCAGGAAACAGCAGAAAAACTTAGTGTGCCGATGCTGTATTTAGTTGATTCAGCTGGAGCAAGAATTACGGATCAAGTGGAAATGTTTCCAGGTAGAAGAGGTGCAGGGAGAATATTTCACAACCAAGTAAAACTATCCGGTAAAATTCCACAAGTGTGCATATTATTTGGACCTTCAGCAGCAGGTGGAGCTTATATACCAGCTTTTTGTGATGTTGTGATAATGGTTGACGGAAATGCTTCTATGTATTTAGGGTCACCGAGGATGGCTCAAATGGTAATTGGAGAAAATGTATCGCTTGAAGAAATGGGTGGTGCTGCTATGCATTGTTCCGTTTCTGGCTGTGGCGATATTTTAGCGAGAAATGAACACGAAGCGATTTCACAAGCGAGAGCTTATTTAAGTTATATGCCAAAAAGTTATAAAGAGAAACCTTCAATTTCTGAAGCATTGTCACCTAAAGATTTGCCGAAAACAATTGAAGAAATCATACCAGCCAATCAAAATGCGCCATTTAATATGTATGATTTACTAGACCGTCTCATTGATAACGATAGTTTCTTTGAAATTAAAAAAAGATTTGCTCCAGAACTAATTACTGGTTTAGCTCGTTTAAATGGGCGTGTTATTGGAATTATAGCTAATCAGCCAAAAGCAAAGGGAGGTGTCCTTTTTCATGATTCCGCTGACAAAGCTGCTCGATTCATTACGTTATGCGATGCATTCCATATTCCTTTGCTGTTCTTAGCCGATATACCAGGATTTATGATTGGTACAAAAGTGGAAAGAGCTGGCATTATACGTCATGGCGCAAAAATGATTACTGCAATGGCACAAGCAACAGTACCAAAAATTTCAGTGATTGTGCGAAAAGCTTATGGTGCTGGGCTTTATGCGATGGCTGGGCCTGCATTCGACCCTGATTGTTGTTTAGCATTGCCGCAAGCTCAAATAGCGGTTATGGGACCAGAAGCGGCAGTTAATGCGGTTTATGCGAATAAAATAGCGGAGTTACCTGAAGAAGAAAGACAAACATTTATAGAAGAAAAACGACGAGAGTACAAGGAGAATATTAATATTTATCGACTAGCATCAGAGCTAGTAATTGATGGCATCGTAAATGGCAATGATTTGAGAAGGGAATTAATTGACAGGTTTAAGCTTTATGAGAGCAAAGATATCATATTCACAGACCGAAAACATCCTGTTTACCCGGTTTAAAATAAAAGAAACCATCTATCGAGTGAATGTAGACTGAATTAGATATTAATTCGGGTCTTCCACTGGTATGTGGTTTCCTTTTATTTCCTTTAAAAAATATATAATTATGTACATAGAAATAGAGTGTGCGAGACATTCTATTATCACACAGGGAGGTGAAACAAATGGCAAATAACAATAGTTCAAACAACCTTGTTGTACCTGGCGTACAACAAGCAATCGATCAAATGAAATATGAAATTGCTTCAGAATTCGGAGTAAACCTTGGTGGAGACACTACTTCTCGTGCAAACGGGTCTGTAGGTGGAGAAATCACAAAGCGTCTAGTTCAAATGGCTGAACAACAACTTGGTGGCGGCTACCAAAAGTAATTTCATATATTGGAATGAAAAAGAGGCGATTAATTCGCCTCTTTTCTGTTTTATCGAATTCGTTGTTCGTTTTCAGGATTAAAGAAGTGGGCTTTATTCATATTAAATGCTAGCTCAATTGTATCGCCGCTTTGTGCTGTCGTACGTGAATCTACACGGGCTACAAATTCTTGTCCTTCAATAGAAGAATATAAGACAGTTTCTGCACCCGTTAATTCAGCTACATCAATTAAAGCATTAATCTTTGTGTCTTCTGAAGAAGAGATAAACACGGGTTCATCATGAATATCTTCAGGACGAATGCCTAAAATGAGTTCTTTGTCTAAGAATCCCTGTTCTCTAAGGACAGAAAGTTTTCCTTCTGGAACACGAATGCGTTGGTCATTAATAAGGAAATTATTCCCATCGAGTTTACCTGATAAAAAGTTCATTGAAGGTGATCCAATAAAACCACCAACAAAAACATTTTCGGGATTATCATAAACATCTTTAGGTGTTCCTATTTGTTGAATAAACCCATCTTTCATAATGACAATGCGTGTAGCCATTGTCATCGCTTCTGTTTGGTCATGAGTAACGTAAATCGTTGTTGTTTGTAGGCGTTTGTGAAGCTTGGTAATTTCTGCACGCATTTGCACACGCAATTTGGCATCAAGGTTTGATAAAGGCTCATCCATTAAGAATACTTGTGGATCACGAACGATTGCACGACCAAGGGCTACACGCTGGCGCTGCCCACCTGACATTGCTTTAGGTTTACGATCAAGCATTTCTTCAAGACCAAGTATCTTTGCAGCGTTATTTACACGTGCTTTTATTTCATCTTTTTTGAATTTACGTAATTTTAAACCGAAGGCCATGTTATCATACACATTCATATGTGGGTAAAGAGCATAGTTTTGGAAAACCATTGCAATATCTCGGTCTTTAGGTGCGACATCATTCATGCGTTTATCACCAATGACAAGATCTCCTTGTGAAATCTCTTCCAGTCCGGCAATCATACGTAGTGTAGTTGATTTTCCGCACCCAGATGGGCCAACAAATACGATAAACTCTTTATCTTCAATGTTAAGGTTAAAATCTGTTACTGCAGTTACGTCCCCATCATAAATTTTATAAACATTCTTTAATTCAATCGATGACATGTTCAAATCCCCCTTATACTGTTTAACTAATTAAATTGTAACCCCTTTCATTAATAAGAAGCTATGTCCAAATTGCACAAAGAAAAAGGATATTCACTTGTGCAAAATGACAACGTTTTATTTTGGTGAAAGTAAGAGGGAAGTAAAAACAGCTTGATAAAAATCGCGAATTTCAATTCCAGTTAACGTTTTAAACTTATCAAGTCGATATTGCAAGCTGTTTCTATGTAAATGTAGGGATTTTGCTGTCTGTGAATTGTTTAAATTGTTTTGTAAGTAAACCCGAATTGTTTTAAGAAGCTCTTCATCTTCAATCACTTCAGGGGGCAAAAAATGTTGCTGCAATTTGTTAAAGACGCTATCGGATATACTGTCCAATAATTCCGCTAGGCTTGCTTCAGATGCTGTAAACACTGTCTGAGCCGTTCGTTTTTTAAGCTTATGGGAAAACAATTCAGCTTCAAACTGGATAGCGTCATAAAGACGTGATCCTTTAGCAGGTACCCCCAAAAATAAGTGAACTTTCGTATAAAAATCGGCTTCGATTAATTCCACGATTGCATGAAGGTCTAGGAAATCCCCATCTGACTTAAATAAAAGCAACCCTTTAGTTGCGGAGTTCCAAATTAGGTTCGTGTCAATGGGGAATGAGCTAAGAACAGCTTCTCGAAATGAAGAAACATCATCTAGACCATGTTCGAGCTGGAAATGCACAGTTGTATAAGCTGTCGATTCATCAGGATGAGGCCCATTAGCATATAAAAATTGATACCAAGTCTTTTCTGTAGGTGTGTGGGGTTTAGGAACATTTGTTACTTCAGTAAACAATACTGAAAGTAGGAGTTGTTCACCTTCTGAAAGTTTGGTTCGATTAAAGTGAAAGAGGTCTTGTCCATATTGCAACGTCCAGCGCTCTTCTATAAGGTCGCTTTTTTTCCAAAGAGCATAATGAAACGTTGATTGAATAGTAGATTTCATATTTTCACATACCTTTCAAACAGTTCATTCACTTCAGTATAACAGAAAAAAGAAGCCGTAGGAGGCTTCTCAATCCTTGTTTTTATCTGCTTTATTTTGTTTTGGGGTGGGTAACGATTCTTCAATTTTCCCCCCTGAATGTGGGTCAACACGTCCACCATTTAATCCTTCATTAACATAGCGATCTACGTCAAGCTCTAATTCTTTACGGCTATCAACATTATCATGTTTTTCATCATTTAGCATGGACTGAACCCTCCTGGATCATAGCATGCCATCGAGGCACGTAGATTATACGTTTGGTTGATGTTCAGATTCATACACATGGTAAAGCATGAGGTCATGAACTGCTTTTTTGAGTAATTCTTGTTTCGTTGGATCATGTGGTCCTGTTTGCCATAAGATATCACCATTATAGTGATAAATTCCAGAAACAAAACGGCTCTCGAAATAACATGAAAAAGCCCATTTTTGTTTTCTACCGAAGACGGTAAGGGCTTTATATTGAAAATGAACGAGCATAAGCAAAACCTCCAGAGATTATTTGAAAGGGTTTTCATTAAATTTTAACATAAGCTGGTGTTTTCGTGTTTTAAAAAAATCGGCTATAATGTAGAAAAGATGAAATGATTGATAAAAGGAGGCAGTCTGCTGGATGAATGCCAGCAGGCATTTAATGTGCATTGGATTTCTTTAGTTTTTTTATTAGCTGTAGTTGGAGCGATTGTTGGTGCTGTGACAAATGCGCTTGCTATAAGAATGCTTTTTCGGCCGCATCGAGCTTACTACATTGGAAAATGGCAGCTCCCTTTTACACCTGGCTTGCTGCCGCGTAGACAAAAAGAACTTTCCGTTCAGCTTGGAAATATTGTGGCAAATCATTTACTAACTGCTGAGGGGTTAAGTAAAAAAATTGGGAGTGAATTGTTTTCAACAGAATTAAACAATTGGCTCCGTAATAAAGTTGAAAGCTGGTTAAAAAGTGAGCAAACGATTGAATCACTTTTAAAACCATTATTCTCACAGGATACTGGACGTGATCAACTTGTGATTCGTTCTAAATCTTGGTTAAAAACACGAATAATCCGTTACTTGCAAGAAAATCAATCAACTTCTGTTAAGAAGATTGTACCTGTCGAGCTACAGCTTAATGTGGCAACTAGGTTGCCTGAAGCAGCAGAGATGATTCTTAATAAGGCTAGCGCATACGTTGATAGTGAAGATGGAATAGAACGCATAAGTGCTATGATAAAACAATTTTTAGCTACAAAAGGGAAGCTTGGCGGAATGGTATCAATGTTTATCTCAAGTGATAAGCTTGTTGATATGGCCATTCCAGAGATTAGAAAATTTTTAGCGGATGAGCAGACAAATGAAATGTTGCATGGGTTGCTTGCTAAAGAATGGAATACCTTTTTGGAAAAACCACTTTCAACTTTTTCTGCGGACATGTACGTTGAAACCATTGTTGATAAATTAACTGATGGAATTCAAGGTCAAATACCGCTCTTAAATTGGTATGATACCCCTCTTCACCAATGGTCAGAACCATTTATCACACCGATCTCGGAAAAGTGGGCTCCAGAATTAGTGAAATTATTGACAGGATATATTCAGACAAATATTACAGGCATATTGAAGCAATTACGATTGGAAGAAGTAATTGAACAACAAGTAGCTTCTTTTTCAATGGCTCATTTGGAAAGTTTAATTATGGACATAACAAAGAAAGAATTACGGATGATCACTTTATTAGGAGGACTTATTGGTGGTATTGTTGGTCTTATTCAGGCGGTTATCGTTCATTTTTTCTATTAAATTAGCCATATTGCGTGATTTCATTGTCTACACATGTTATAGTCGGTTGGACAAGTTATGAGGAGTGATCATTGTGAGCAATACGTACGATAAAGCACATGAACTAAAAGATGCACTAGCAGAAAGTGAAGAGTTCAAAGCGTTACATGTTTTACATGAAGAAATTGAAGCGGATGACATCGCTAAGAGAATGCTTGAGAATTTCCGTAAGCTTCAATTAGAGCTTCAGCAAAAGCAAATGCAAGGAATTCAAATTTCGGAAGAAGAAGCGCAACAAGCACAGCAACAATTTGAGCTTGTTCAGCAACACGAGCTTATTTCGAAGTTAATGGAAGCAGAGCAACAATTAAGTGTGATTATCACAGATTTAAACAAAATCATTACTGAGCCGCTAGAAAAAATCTACGGCGATCCATCACAAGAACAACAATAAGCGTGTTATAGGAAAACCTGCCATATTGGCGGGTTTTTTTATTGATGTGGACGTAAAGGATAAGTTCTACTTCTTGAAAATAAGCATAAGTCTAGAACAAGGATAGGGCAAGTTCAAAGACACCAAGAGGATTGAAGGAGGAATAGACTTGAAAGCCTATAAAATGGTTGCAGTAAATATTGATGGAATTATGGTGAACAAAGAAAACAAGATGAGTAAGCGGACAAAAGCAGCGGTTGAGTATTTAACGCGGAAAGGTGTGGTCGTTACACTTATGACCGATAAACCATTTTCCCACGCTAAAAAAGCTGCAAAAGCGTTAAAGCTCGATGGCTTTATCGTTGCTCATGGTGGGGCGTTTATTTCTGATACAAATAAAAATGAATGGTTTAATCGTCCTTTAGAAATGGATAACGCTTTAGATATTTGTCATGTGCTGGAACGTTTTGATTGTGAAACACGATTACTATATGGGGATCATGCTATTTCAACACGTTCACAGCATAAACAAACATTACTTGCAAAAATGTCTTTTGGTTCCCCTGGTGAACAAATGGTTTACCCTATTACCTATGTTGATTCTCTTTATGAGCAAGTGTTAAAAGAAGGGGCGGGTCCATTAAATATGGCGATTAGCTGTGAAGAGCAAGCTGATCTTAATCATATTAGTTCCATACTTGAGCAAGAAGTGCCAGATATTGAATTAACAGTAAAAGAAAATGGTCAATGCTTGATTGTTGGAAAGGGAGCTGGAAAAGCTAGAGCATTGCAATGGCTTGTTAGAGAGCGTGGAATGGAGTTAGAGCAAGTGGTTGCCATTGGCGTTCATGATGAGGATATCGAATTACTTGAGATGGTGGGGCTAGGTGTTGCAATGGGTGATGCAAACACTGCTTTACAAGCATCAGCAGCGTGGGTTACTCGGACGGTGGATCAAGAAGGGTTTGCCTATATGGTTCATGAAGTATTTCGTAAGCAATTAAGAATACAAGTGTAGAGTCGATCATAACTAGAAAAGAAAGCAGGCAAGAAATCCTGCTTTCTTTTTTAACGTGCAAATAAAATCATCTTTCCATTTCTTGTGAGTCGGTGTGTTAAACTTGACGCCTCCGTCTTCTCAAGTCTTTGTTTGGCGACTTGAATAGCTTCTTGTTCTGTCCTCGCCTCAATTCGTTCATTCAACACTTCAGAGCTATCTTTATTAAAGGCTGTTAAAAAAAAAGTCATAGTAATCCCCCTCTTATGAATGCGTTTACGAAAGTATAGCATGAAACGAATGTGTATTCACCTAATAAAAAAAGTTGAATAAAGTAAACAAAAAGGGGGAATAGAAATGGGAACAAATGAATTACACAGGCTTTGTCAACAGTTCACAAATTATCCGGTTAAATTAACTCTTGATAATGGGGAAGAATATGAGACATTGATTGAATATGTGGATAATGAACATGTTCACTTGCTTTATCCAGTAGATCAGAATGAGGAACTAATGCTCATTTCACAATTAGATGGATTTCAATCAATGAACAATAATGACTACCATCGTTATGGCTATGGTTACCCATCATATGGTTACCCACCATATGGTTACCCTCAAGCTGGTTTTGGTTTTCGTCCGTATGGCTGGCGGAGATGGGTCCTTCCGTTAACAGCGCTTGCAGCCATTGCTCTACTTTAGGCAGCTCTAATTGAGCATGCCTTTTACATATTTGGGCGATAATCATCTAGAAATTAGGGATATTTCGTAAATCCGGCAGAAAGTTCGCGCTTTCCGCTGAAATTATGTAAAATGAAAATATGAAGTATTTGTTAGGAGGATTGTAGATGGATTCATATAATATCTATCTAGTTGAAGACGAGGCAAACTTATCAGAAGTATTAAAAGCATATTTACAAAAAGAGGGCTGGAACGTTACTGTGTTTCCAGATGGTGATTCAGCTGTTGAAGCCGTGCCTGGAAAACCACATTTATGGGTGCTTGACATCATGTTACCTGGAACGGATGGTTACCAAGTATTAAAAGCAATTAAAGAACAAGAAGACACACCGGTTATCTTTATTTCAGCACGTGATCAAGATTTAGACAGAGTGCTTGGATTGGAAATGGGAAGCGATGATTATTTATCAAAGCCATTTTTACCGCAAGAGCTAATTATTCGTGCTAAGAAATTACTTAATCGAGTATATGGGACAAGCACATCGGAAGCACAAAAAATTGAATTAAATGCATACAGCATTGATCCAATCGGGCGTACGATTCTTGATACAGAAGCGGACGATGAAGCGGTTGATTTGACGACAAAAGAAATGGATTTAATGTTGTTGTTATCAGCGGAAATTGGAAAAGCTTTCTCTCGTGAAAAAATCATCGAGCATGTCTGGGGCGAGAACTATTTTGGTTCAGAACGTGCTGTAGATGACGTTGTCCGTAGAGTTCGTAAAAAAATGCCACGTATCCATCTTGAAACTTTGTATGGTTATGGATACCGTATTCTTTCTTCATGATAAAGATTAACTTAACGAGACGAATCTGGCTAGCATTCGTTTCGTTAATTGTGCTTGTCGCGCTTTCAATAATTATCGTGTACCCATTGTCTATTCGAGGTGCTCTTACTGAAGAAACCTATCAAATCATTGATAACAGGGTTCGTGATTTATTAACCGGGGAAGGTAGTTATCAAGATCGCATTTCTCCTGAACAACCAGGTTTTTACCAATCGAGAGTAGAACAACGAGCAACTGTTTCTTTCACAGCTAGATTTGTTGATGGGTTGACTGGTGACATAGCGTTTTCAAATATTTTTGATGTTCCACCAGAGCAATTGAGCCAAGAGATGTTATCGAATGCGTACGAGCAAAATGCACCACGAGGGCAATACGAAGCGACATTTGATGGACAAACACTTTTTTACGTCATTAATGAAACTTCCGATGACTTTTATTTGATTACGTATATGTGGGATACATACCGTGACGAGATGGTGCAAAACTTATGGGAGAGATTATTGTATTTGCTTCTGCTTACGAGTGCGCTCAGCTTGCTTCCTGCTATCTGGCTCAAACATTATTTACGTCAACCACTCGCTGTACTTGAAAATCATTTAGAACAAATTGCAAACCGTAATTGGCAGGAACCATTACGCTGGGAAGGTGACGAAGATTTTGAAAGGTTGTCATATCAATTTGAACGTATGCGGCAGAACTTAAATAGTTATGATCGAGCACAAAAAACATTTATTCAACATGCTTCCCATGAACTGAAAACACCGATTATGGTCATAAAAAGTTATGCCCAGTCTGTCAAGGATGGGATTCTTCCTAAAGAAAATCTTAATCAAACAATGGATGTTATTACAGAAGAAGCAAATCGTATGGAACGTCGTGTAATTGATATGCTTTATTATACAAAGTTGGATCAAATGAAAAAAGACCAACTCAATGTGGAAATGATGCCCTTTGGAAAGCTTGCTTATCAAATTGAGGAGCGCTTCCGTTACCAAAGAGAAGACGTAGCAATTGGAGTAGAGGGCGCGGAAATAATGATTGAAGTGGATCCAGAACAGTGTGAAGTACTGCTCGAAAATTTAGTTGAAAACGGACTTCGTTATGCAAAAGATCATTTGTTTATTCGTGCTGAACAAGACGAAACAAACACTTATTTAATTGTAGAAAATGAGGGTGAACCGATTGATGCTGATTTAACAAGGTTGTTTAATCCATTTTATAAAGGCAATAAAGGGAAGTTTGGTCTAGGACTTGCGATTGTTAAGCAAATTGCCGATTTACATTATGGGACTGCAATGGTTGAAAATATTGAGGAAGGTGTACGTTTTACTATCACATTGCCTAGATCTCAAAAACAATTAGTTGATGGTAAAGGTAAGAAGAAAGAGAAAAAACGGGATGTTACGAATAAGAGCACGGATTAAAGCCCAATTTGAATAGACGTTGTTGACTTTCGTCCATGAGAGCACTGTATAAAGTGCTCTTATTTGTATGTCAATGTATGCTATACTAGTAACAAGATTAAGGTTTAAGAGGTGAGACGATGGAGAAAGGCATAAGGCACCACCAGGTTGGGGAGGCTGTTGATCGCTATCTATTAATCAAAACGGCGACAAAGCAAATTGCAAGTAATTCCAAACCTTTTTTGACATTGATTCTTGGAGATCATACTGGAGAGATTGAGGCGAAACTATGGGGTGTTTCACCTGAAGATGAAGCAACGTTTATTAATAAAACCGTTGTACATATCCAAGGAGATGTAATTGATTATCGTGGCAGGATGCAATTGAAGATTGCAAGTATTAGACCGACTTCACCTATGGATGGCGTGAAAATTAATGATTTCGTGCGTTCTGCACCACTCTCCCCTGATGACATGCTTGATGAAATTAATCAATATATTTTTGAAATCAGCAATCCTAACATACAACGAATTACTCGTTTTTTAGTAAAAAAACATCAACAGGCATTTATTGAATCTCCAGCAGCGACTAAAAACCATCATGAGTTTATGGGAGGACTTGCGTATCACGTTGTATCAATGCTTCGAATTGCAAAAAGTTTAATCCACTTGTATCCAAGCCTCGATCCCGATTTACTATACTCTGGTATTATCCTTCATGATATGGGGAAAGTCCGTGAATTATCAGGCGCTATTGATACCACATATACGTTGGAAGGGAAATTACTTGGTCATATTTCAATTGGGGCAAATGAGATTGCAGAAGCGGCAAAGGAATTAGATATAGACGGGGAAGAGTTATTAATGATGCAACATATGATGTTAAGTCATCATGGAAAAAGCGAGTGGGGCAGTCCTAAAGCTCCTGTACTGCGTGAAGCAGAAGTTCTCCATTTAATCGATAATGTCGATGCCAAGATAAATATGATGGACCGGGTTCTGGAACGAGTAGAGCCTGGCGAGTTTTCTGAACGAGTAATGGCGCTAGAAAACCGGAGCTTTTATAAACCCGGATTTCATAAAAAACCACTTGAACTTTAAAACTCGATGGTCTAGTTTTTTTCCCGGTAGCATAATAGTAGAAAAGAAACCAAAATGGCATGAAAGGGTGACTTTTCTATGAAAACAAAACAGACAAGCCAACTGCTCGCGTTGCTGGCTGTTGCAGCGCTTGTAATAGCCTTTATATTTACGCAAACATCGATTGTTCAAATGATTGCAGCAAGCCCTTGGTGGATGTATCTAGTAGTGGTTGGAATTCTCGTGAGCGGTTTTATGTGGATTAAGACTATGCGGGAAGAAAACGAAGTAGATCATGAGTGGATTGAACAAGAGGGCAATGTGTATATGGCTCGAATTGAAGAGGCGCGCAAAAATGCTAGTGAAAAATAAATAAAAAAGTGACAGCACTCTAGTAGTTAGAGTGCTGTCTTTTATTATACTTTACTCTTTGTTAGAGACGATCCTTAAAGGAATTGACCCAAATACCTTATCTAATCTACCCTTTTTAGAAATACCTCATTTCAGAACTAAATAGTGTAATGGATTCCTCACCCTTCAGCTTCCTCTTCAGCTTCCTCTTCTTCTTCTGGTTCTGGTTCTTGCATCATTTCATCTATCATCGTTTGGAAAAACTCGTCTTCGATTTCAACGTTGTATTCATTTAATAAATCACGCATCACGCTCGCAAAGTCCTGACCTTCTTCTTCTACTTTTGCTGCTCGAACGGCTTCTTCACTTTCCTCAAAAGTAGATGAATGAATCTCTGTTACCTCGATAACGTGAAACCCGTGTTGGGATTGTACGGGATCGCTAATTTCATTTACTTCCAATGAAAAGGCAGCTTCCGAGAATTCAGGGACCATTGAAGCGTATGAGAAGCTACCTAAATCACCACCATTTTCTGCGGTTCCAGGGTCAGTAGAAAGTTCAGTAGCTAATTCAGCAAAATCTTCCCCGTCATCTAAACGATCAACTACTTCATTAGCTGTTTCTTCGTCCTCAACTAAAATATGACGCGCTTCAATTTCATGGAAAAGATGTTCATTTTCATTATAATACTCTTCAAGAGCTTCGGTTGAAGTGTCGAGGTCTTCTTCCATCAAGTTTGTAAGCGTCACTTCAGGGATAACAAAATCATCAATTAGTTGATCCATATCTTCGATAGGCATTAACTGTGAAAAGTTCTCAACTAATTCCTCATCCGTTTCTGCACCGTACGTATCTTTTAAGGTTTGTACCAATTCATCAATCTCTTCATCACTAATATCCATATCTTCACTAGCCAAAAGCAATAATTGTGAAGAGAGTTCATTAAAGAATATTTGCTGAAGTGCGGGGGCCGTGCTTTGGTTTGTTTTTAATTGTTCAAAAAGCCCATCTTTGGTTACTACAGTATTTCCTTCAATATTGGCGATTGCTTGTTCTTCGCCGTCCTCATTGCTACAGCCTGCGATAACTGTTAGGCAGACTGCGCCCATAGCAGCGAGTAAGTATTTTTTCATAATGCACACTCCTCGGTGTTGTCTGTTTGAATAAAACGACAATTAGATAATTTACCCAATCTTTCGTACACAAAACCTACTATACCATAAAAAAAAATAGGCAACAAACTTGAGGCAAACGTGGAAATTGGGTAAATCGCCCAGTACCCATATTTCATTTCTGCATAGGATATGGTAACAAAGCACAGAGGAGGTGCTTGCATGTCTGAATATCAAGGTGGATTTGCACTACTCGTCGTTTTATTCATACTTCTTGTGATCGTAGGTACAGCATGGTTTTAATAATTAGACATCTCCGAAAATGCTTTATATAAAAAAATGTGAAATTATCAAAGGAGGAAATTTACATGAGTTACGCTGGTGGAGGATATAATAGTGGATTTGCATTAATTGTGGTATTGTTTATTTTGCTTGTTATTATTGGTGCTTCTTGGATTTGCTAAGTTTTTTACGCCTAGGGCTACCTAGGCTTTTTTTTGATTAAAAACAATGTTCAATGTGGGGTTGATTGGGTATAAAAGAAGAGATAGAATATGGATGTGTTTGAAAGGGGTGGGGACATGGATAAAACAAATAGATCTTATAAACCAAAGCGTTTTTATAAAATCGGATTTTTTATTGTATCTGGGTTATTGTTAGCTCTAATTATTGTATTAATTGTTGGAGCCTTACGTTTGTTTGCAAATGTTGATCAAGGACAAATGCCATCAGTTAATAATGATCACAATTCAGCGGAATTATTGTCTTTTCAGTTAACTAGGGAACAAACAAATACGCTACTCACTGATTTGATGAATGAGGAAGAAGACATGCCATTTCAGTTTCAAGTAGAAGAAGATGGCGTCTATTTAACGGGGGAATTAGACTTGTTTGTTTCATCCGTGAATTTATCAATGTCTTTTAACCCTGAAGTTAGGGAAGATGGATCGTTACTTTTAGAAGCGGAGAATTTAAGTGCAGGAGCAGCTTCCATTTCTGCAGAGTATGCGTTGCGGATGTTCGCTCAATTCTCTGATTTACCTGAATGGGTTCAGTTATACCCCGAGGAAGAAGCTGTGTTAATAGAATTGCAGGAGTTTGAAGAAATCGCCCCTTACGGACTTAGATTTCATTCTGTCAACTTAATGGAGGACCATATTGAACTTTCTTTAATACGTAAAGAAGACGCAACGGCAAATTAATGCCGTTGCGTTTTTACTTAGCTGCAGACAGTTTAAAAGGGTTGTTTTTTAATTTTAAAGATAATTTACCGTCACTTTCTTCTAATTCTTCGGTAAAGTCAGACAAACACGCGTCAAACTGTTCAATAAATTCACTGCCATAAAGGTGGCGCACAATGCTTATTAGCTCTGAGAATTCAGGGAATTTACCGTATAATTCTTTAATCGGCAGAGAACCTTGATAAATATTATAAGTGCTCTCACTAAAGTTAGTCATTGTTTCACAGAATAGATCTTTTCCAGCATCAGTTAAACAAATATACGTGTTGCGCTTATCATCGTCTTTCTTAGAAAATGCGAGTAATCCGCGGGTTTCCAGTTTTTTTGAAAAATTAAAAGCTGTTGAAACGTGCATGACACCATGAGAAGCAATATCCGAAATAGAAGCCCCATTTAATTGATAAGCAATCCATAGAATATGGTGTTCATTCAAATTCAAATCAAAAGGTTTGATCCATGCCTGCCAGTCTTTCTCTACTGATTTCCAAAGTGCTTTACTTAACACGGCCATTTTGTAACTAAATACAATTGAATCTTTTACAGCGTTGTCCATCCCAACTCCTCCAATCAGACTGTAAGGCAATATATTATTGTTAAATACTTTCTCTTAGTATGCATAAAAATAGGAAAGAATGAAAGAGGAAATTTTCAGGTAAAGGAGATAAAGCCTAGTTACTAGGCTTTAATAACAAATCCTCGTTTATGTGCATCGAATTCTCTCATTGTTTCTTTGATGCGATTTCCGTTAAAGATTATTTTTGTGATTCAATATATTTTTACCGATTATTAACTTATTTTAATTACTTTAGTCCTGATTTATTTGCCAAATGATTTTTATTAAATAGTTTCATAAACGCAGCTAACGCTTCACAGGATTCAAGAGGAACTGCATTATAGATGGAAGCGCGAAGACCCCCAACAGAACGATGACCAGCTAAACCGACAAATCCAGCTTCTTTAGCTTCTTGTAAAAAGAGCTCAGTAAGTTCTTTTGTTTTAAGCGTAAATGTGATATTCATCTGCGAACGAGAATTTTGATCTGCATGTCCTTTGTAAAAACCGTCACTTCGATCAATGGCATCATAGAGTATGGCAGATTTCAGGCGATTCTGCTCTTCAATTTTGTTAAGTCCACCTTGTTGCTCTGTCCAATCAAGTACAAGCCCAAGCATATAAATAGAAAATACAGGTGGGGTGTTGTATAACGAACGAGAATGAGCGAATGTTTGATAGGATAACATCGACGGTACGTTTTTATTTGCTTCTTGTAATAGCGAGTCCTTTATAAGAACGACAGTTACCCCTGATGGACCAAGGTTCTTTTGTGCTCCTGCATAAATGAGATCAAACTGATTGTAGTCTATTTCTCGGGAGAATATGTCACTGGACATATCGCAAATAAGTGGGATGTCCGGTGTTGGAAATGTTGTCCATTGTGTCCCAAAAAGCGTATTGTTGGACGTAAGGTGCATGTAAGAGTCTTCAGGACTATAGAGAATGGCTTGAGGCTCTGGAATGCTCCGATAACCGCTATGTTTACTTGAAGCACCGATGGAGGTTTGCCCATACCGCACGGCCTCTTTTTCTGCTTTTTCAGACCATGATCCAGTAAGTACATAGTTAGCTTGCTGTTTCATAAAATTCATGGGAACCATTGAAAATTGAAGGCTAGCTCCACCTTGTAAAAATAAAACATGGAATTCATCGGACAATCCGAGCATGGATGTTAGCTGCGTAATGGCCTTTGAGTGCACCTGGTCATATGTATCACTACGATGGCTCATCTCCATGATAGACATGCCTGTATCATCAAAGTTAATCAGTTCTTTTTGAGCTCGTAATAGAACTTCCTTTGGGAGTGCGGCAGGCCCTGCATTAAAGTTGTATACATTGTTCATGGAAACCACTCCTCTTTATTGCTTTAAAGTGTATTTTTATTGAATGATATCATAATTAGAAACATTTGAGGATAAAACAATTAAGTTTTTATGTATCATTTTTTAAAAATGAAAATAAAAAATGTTGGCAGAAGAATTTATTCTTCTGCCAACAACTTTTTTTAAGAAAGCGAATGGGCTACTTTTAAAGCGTACTTTTTCAAACCTTCTAAGTCTGGTGTTGCTTGTGCCTCGTTCCATAATGAACCATATAAACCCGTTTCCTCGTAACGAGGTAATAAGTGAAGATGGTAATGAAAAACACTTTGTCCAGCTGATTCTCCGTTGTTATTAAGGATATTTAAGCCAGTAGGCTCAAATGTTGTCTGGAGGGCAGTGGCGATTTTTGGTACCGCAGCAAATAAAGTTGCCGCAACGCCTTCAGGTAATTCAAATACATTTTCATGGTGATGTTTTGGAATGACGAGCGTATGTCCTTTTGTTACTTGAGAGATGTCAAAAAAGGCCAGGATGTCATTGTCTTCATAGACTTTCACCGAGGGAATTTCGCCAGCAATTATTTTGCAAAATATGCAATCTGTCATAAGGACACCTCATTTTAGTTGTTATATCTATAGTTTACTCTCAACATCTTGGAGAAGCAATGCAGATCCTTACAGGAATTTGTAGCGCGAATGAGGAATAACACAAGACCGTAGTTTGAAAAGTGCGCTTTGAAATGAAATTTGCTAAACTAACATGAAGGAGTGATTTTCATATGGCTGATCTTTTAACAATAAATGAGCTAACAGGAGGTTATACACCAAAAAAACCTGTATTGCATAACGTATCCTTTACAGTAAAAAAACAAGAGATTGTAGGATTAATTGGTTTAAATGGTGCTGGTAAAAGCACGACAATTAAACATGTCCTTGGATTAATGGATCCACAAAAAGGGAATGTCAAAATAAATAATCTTCGTTTTTCAGAAGACGCAGATACATATCGAAGGTCATTTGCATACATACCTGAAACGCCAATGTTGTACGATGAACTTACGCTTTGGGAGCATTTAGAACTAACAAGTGTCGCCTATGGTTTAGACAAGCAGGTATTTGAAACAAGAGCCGAAACGTTATTAAAAGAGTTTAATATGATGAAGATGAAAAAGTGGTATCCGAATCATTTCTCAAAAGGAATGCGGCAAAAAGTGATGATTATGAGTGCATTTCTGGCCGAACCATCCTTATATGTTGTGGATGAGCCTATTGTTGGACTTGATCCAGTTGGAATACAGTCATTCTTAAGGTGGATTTCAGAAATGAAGCAAAAAGGGGCCGCGGTTCTTATGTCGACTCATATATTGGCAACGGCAGAACGATACTGTGATCGATTTGTTATTCTTCATCAAGGAGAAGTAGTCTTGACTGGAACCCTTAATGAAATGCGTCAAGCCATTGCTCTTCCTGATGCAACTCTTGATGATATTTACATTGAAATGACAAAGGAAGATCGCAAATGATGGACGCCAAGTCACTATGGGAAAGCAGGCGGCGAAGTTATTGGCAAGAAGCACGAGGATATTTGAAACTGATTCTAAACAGTGGTTTTGTTGCTTCAGCTTACTTTTTATTTTTATTTTTAACGGTTTATTATCAACAATTTATTGAGAACATGGCCGAGGATTTTCCTGTTGTTGAAATTTTGACGCTGTTATTTACTTGGAGACTGACACAAGGTTCAATTCGTACATTTGTGAAACCTGCAGATGTTGTATTTCTCTTACCTTACGAAGCACATCTTAAACCATATTTCACTCAATCAATTCGCTATTCGATTGTTTGGCAAGTGGCTTATGTATTGTTGTTATTTATGGCTGCCGGTCCGATGTTTACAGAACGAATAGGGTCAAGTTCTGTTTTTTGGGTTGCTTTGACAATGTTAGTATTAATAAAAATTTGGAATATGCTTTGTGTATGGGAAGAACAGAGACTTGTCTCAAAAGGCGATCGAATTTCTCACATTGTATTGCGGTTACTAATAAACGGTGTGGCTGCATATATGCTTTTTGTCGGGGCCCCATATATGTTATTAGTAGTTTTATTTGCATTAATGGCCGTTTTATATATGGTGTATTGGCGTACATTCAGTCATAAATATGCATTGAAATGGGATCGTTTAATTGAAGTTGAAAACAGTATGGTGATGTTTTTCTACCGAATCGCAAATGCTTTCACAGATGTACCACAGTTAAGGAATAAAGTAAGAGAACGTAATTATCTTCAATGGGCAATTCCTATGCTTGGAGGCAGGAAGAAGGATGTTCATCACTATTTATACGCACGGACATTTATCCGTGCAAATGATTATTTAGGAACATTTATTAGGCTAGCCGCAGTTGGCGGTGTTTTAATTTATGTGCTGCCAGAAGGTTGGATGAAGTTAGCAATTGCGCTTCTGTTTACACACATTACGATGATGCAGTTATCAACATTATCGTTTCATCATGCTTCAAGTATTTGGGTTGATCTTTATCCGGTTAAGCCCGATGAAAAAAAGATGGCTTTGAGTTTATTGGCATTGAGACTTTTATTTGTGATTAGTATTGTTTTTAGTGTGATTGCTCTACTGACATCCTCCGTTTTATATGCCATATTAACATTTGTGCTTGTTGTGTTATTTGCTTATTATGGCAGTCAAACGCTCATTCATCGTAAAAAAGGGAAATATCGTCGCGTCCGCTAATACAATAAAGTATTAGGGGGGATAGGCCATGTACGAGCAGGATGTAGAAGAGGAACTTCGTCGCTGGCGGAGATTGCTTTTCCGAAAAGAATCCATTATTCAAGCAAAAGCATCGTCGTTTCAAAAAAGGATGAATGAGAAACTTCCTAGTATGTATCATAATGTTGCGACGGTGTGTGTACAAAAAACAGTTGAAATGATTATAGCTGGAGTAGCCTTTACACATAAAGACCCAGAAGAACGACCATTATCTTTACAGGAAAGGGAACAAAGAACGAGAAGAGCTTTTGCAACTTACAGGAGAATGGCAATTGTAGAGGGAGTTGGAACTGGAGCGGGTGGAGTAATTGCCGGGCTGACAGATTTTCCGCTTTTGCTAACATTAAAGATGAAAGCATTGTTTGACGTTGCAGCTATTTATGGATACTCTACCGAAGAGCAGTGCGAAAGAGAGTATTTGTTGCTCATTTTCCAATTAGCATTTTCAACTGGCGAAATGAAAAAAAGTGTCCTGGAAAAAATTGATGCTTATTCAAAAGCGGGTATGAATGATGTCGATTGGCATGCTTGGCAAATGCATTATCGTGACTATATTGATTTACCAAAAACGCTCCAGCTTGTACCAGGCTTTGGAGCGTTTATTGGTGGTTTTGTTAACCGAAGTTTGTTTTATCAGTTAGAGGAAACAACGATTAATGTGTATCGTTTAAGGTGGCTGTCGGAATTAAGACAAATTGAAGAATGAAACTTATTTGTTCATTATCACGTAAATAATAATCAATCATCTAGCATTAGTAACGAAAGCGAATTTTATTAAGAAGCAATGCATTTAAACGCATTGCTTTTTAATAATGATTCATATGTGCGCTTAATTAATTATTGAATCCATGAGGGTGTGTACTGGGACATCATTCCAGCTAATACTGCGAAATAGCCCGTAAATAAAAGAATACCAAGGAGAATCATAATAACGCCGCTCACCTTTTGTATTGTTGGTAAATAGCGATGAATGCGCTTGATTTTATTTAATGAACGTGCCCAAATGAGCGCAATTAATAGAAATGGAACGCCAAGACCAATTGAATAAACAAGCAATAAAAAAGCGCCATTCCAAGCAGTTCCGGATGTACTAGCTAATGTCAAAATGGAAGCTAACACAAGCCCGATGCAAGGTGTCCAACCAGCAGCGAATAAAAAACCTAGCAAGAGTGATTTTGAAAAACTAGCAGCCGTTTTAGGTTCTTTTGTTATTCGTTTATCAGTAAACAGAGCACGAATCGAAATCAGACCAGTCATCTGCAAACCAAAAAGGATAATGATAATCCCACCTAGTTTTTCTAAAAGAAAAATGTTTCCTAGAAATAATTTACCTAATAACGTGCTCGTTAAGCCAAATAGCATAAAAACAATTGTGAATCCACCAATAAAACCAAGACTCCGCGAAAGAATAACGCTCCGAGGAGCTGCTACTGCTCCAGCGGTGACTGTTGTCCCTGTTAATTGGGACAAATAGGCTGGCATAAGCGGAAAAATACACGGAGAAAAAAAAGATACTAGGCCCGCAAAAAAAGCGATGCTCAAAGTGACTTCCATCGTTCTACAGCTCCTTACTTTAAAAACGGTTATGTACAAGTATATGACTGCAATTAGTGTAACATGTGCAATCCCTAGAGAGCGAATTCAATTTCAATATCCTTATTTATTTAACATTTGCTTAAGTAAGTTCGATGTTTTATTTAATGATAAGCAATCACAGAAATGTCAAATCAGTAACAAATACAATGTAAAATCAAAAATCATTATGCGGATTCATCTGTTTTTCGGTATGATTGGTAAAGCATGTCGGTATTTAGACCTATCCTGGCATTACATATATCAATGGACACCTGATGACCGAAAGGGGGGCATCTAGATGATTAAGAAATTAGGACTAGCTGGTGGCATTCTTATCGCGATGCTTGCCTTATCCTTTGTTTTTTTTGCAATTGTCATTTTAGCAGGTACGTATCAAATCGATGAAGAAAAGCTCGTTATGAACCATTCAAGTGTTCTTGTCGATACCGAAGGAAATGTCATTACGAACTTATATATGGAGAATAGAGAAGTTATCTCGATTGGGGAAGTACCAGAGTATGTGCAACAAGCTTTTGTATCGATGGAAGATGCCCGTTTTTATGAACATCAAGGGATTGATTTCAGGTCAATTGGACGAGCTCTTTATCGGGATATACTCGCAGGTGCGAAAGTAGAGGGCGGCAGCACGATTACACAACAATTAGCAAAAAATATGTTCCTTTCTAATGAAAAGGCATGGCTAAGAAAGACAAATGAAGTATTAATTGCAATGAACTTAGAACGTCGTTACAGTAAAGAAGAAATTTTGCAGATGTATTTAAATCAGATTTATTTTGGACACGGAGCACATGGAATTGAAGCAGCTGCAAATGTTTACTTTAATAAACCTGCTTCAGAATTATCGATCCATGAAGGTGCGTCATTAGTTGCTGTTGTAAACGCACCAGGTGCTTTTTCACCAATTGACGAACCGGAGCGTCATAAAGAACGGCGTGACTTAGTGCTAACTGTAATGGAACAGCAAGGGTATTTGACAGAAGGAGAGGCAACTCTTGCTAAAGAAAAGCCTGTTGAAACGGACCGGCAGTATCATGAACTGGATGAAGCGCTATTCACTTATATTGACATGGTAATGGATGAAGCAAGGGATCGTTATGAAATTAGTCATGAACAGCTCTTAACAGGCGGTTATCGAATTGTTGTACCAATAGACATGGATTTACAACATAAAACGCACAATGCGTTGCAAGATGAAACGTTTTTCCCAGAGGGAAGCAAAGACGCACAGGCGGCGATGATGTTTATGAATGTGGAGAGTGGTGGAGTTTTGGCAACGCAAGGTGGCACTGATTATGTGCGACGTGGCTTGAATAGAGTGAATGTAAAACGCTCACCTGCATCTACGTTCAAACCACTGGCTGTTTACGCACCTGCGATTGAAAGTGGTATGTATCAACCGTATTCGATGCTAAGAGACGAATTGCTTCAATATGACAATGAATATATTCCAAGAAACGTAACCGGAAATTACCAAGGTGAAATGACATTATATGATGCAGTAACGGAATCGGCTAATGCTCCAGCTGTTTGGTTACTTAATGAGATGGGACTGCAAGATTCTGTGTCTCTACTGCGGAAGTTTGGCTTTCAGCTTCCTGACCGTCATCTATCGATGGCACTTGGTGGTTTAAGAGAAGGTGTGACACCTTATGAATTAACTCGCGCTTACCGTGCTTTTGCTCATGAGGGACAAATGATTGAGCCGCATTTTATAAAAGATCTATACGATCGCAAAGGCAACCGTATCGGTGGAGCGAACCAAGTGGAAACCGAAGTAGTATCAAAACAAACTGCGTGGTCAATGACACGGATGCTTGAACATGTTATGAGCGATGGAACTGGAGCGACTGGAACACCATCAGTATCAGCTATTGCTGGGAAAACGGGTACGCAAGGATATAATGAAGCTTCCGGAGCAAATAGCGATGCCTGGTTTGTTGGCTATACCCCTAAGATTGTTGGTGCCGTTTGGATGGGGTTTGATCAGACAACAAAAGACCAACATCTAACCGGTGGAAGTTATTACCCAACGCAATTATTTAAAGAGATGGTTAATAGTTTGCCTGCATCAATGCAAGCAACTGCTTTTGAACAACCAGAGGGTACAAATGACCTTTCACCACCAATCGCGATGGAGGAGATTGAAGGATTTACTGCTTCTTATTCATTAGGGGGCGGAGGCCTCATTAGTGTATCTCTTGATTGGGAGAGTTTTGAAGACGAGCGGATTGAATTTAACGTTTATGAAATTGATGGTGATTCCCGTAAAAAGGTAGCATCGAACCTAACAGAACCTCATTTTTCTGAAGGTCGTTTAAATCCTTTTTCCATTCCAAGCTACCAAGTTGTTGCTTTCGATCCAACTACAGAAATGGAAGGAACTGAATCTTCCGTTCAAAAACCAAGTTTTACATTTTCTTTTTAATACTAAAATGAAAGAGCACAAATTTAATGTGCTCTTTTTTGTGCGTGCATCTCTTTTCTATTAGATCGGGAAAAGTCGATGAATAGCTCAATTTCGTGACAATTCGATCGAAGGTGTATACAAGAGCTTACTAGGTTATTATAGTAAAGTAGATTGACGTTATGTAAGCAGAAACAATGAATTCTTATTTTATATCAAGTAAGATGGATAAAGAATTAGTACGGAAGGCAAGAGAGGTGGACAATGATGAGTTTAAAAGGCTTTAATGACACATTTTTAAAAGCATGTAGAGGGGAAGAACAAGACCATGTCCCTGTTTGGTATATGAGGCAAGCGGGTCGTTCGCAACCGGAGTACCGTAAGATTAAAGAAACACATAGTCTATTTGATATTACACACGATCCAGAACTGTGCGCTTACGTTACAAAGTTACCGGTTGACCAATATAACACAGATGCAGCAATTCTTTATAAAGATATAATGACGCCGCTTCCATTCATTGGTGTAGACGTTGAGATTAAATCTGGAATAGGTCCCGTTATTCATAATCCAATTAGATCAAGCAAAGATGTAGAGCAATTAGGTGAATTAAATCCAGAAAAAGACGTAGCTCATGTAATTGAAACGATCAAGTTGTTACGGACACAACTGTCCGTCCCTTTAATTAGTTTTGGAGGAGCTCCCTTTACATTAGCTAGTTATATGATTGAAGGTGGTCCTTCACGCAACTATCATAAAACCAAAGCGTTTATGCACGCGGAGCCGAAAGCTTGGCAACGTTTAATGGACAAGCTTGGAGATATGACTATTGCTTACATACGCGCTCAAATAAATGCAGGCTCACAAGCAATTCAATTATTTGACTCTTGGGTTGGAGCGTTGAGTTTAGCTGATTATAATCAGTTTATTAAGCCAGTTATGGAACGTATTTTTAAAGAAATACGAACGGATGGGGTTCCGCTCATTTTACACGGCGTGGGGACTCCCCATTTAATGCCAGAGTGGAAAAACATGCCGGTAGATGTGATCGGTCTCGATTGGCGGACACCGATTGGTGAAGCTCGTAGAATTGGTATTACAAAAACGGTTCAAGGAAATATGGATCCTTCTTTATTGCTAGCTCCATGGCCTGTGATTGAAAAAGAAGCGAAAGCAATATTAGATGAAGGAATGAAATCTAATCATTTCATATTTAATTTAGGGCAGGGTGTATTTCCAGAAGTTAATCCTGATACATTAAAACGCTTGACTACGTTTATTCATGATTATTCGAGAGAGTATAAACAACAGAAGAAAGGATCGAAATAAAATGAAAAAGAAAATGGGCCTGTTAGTAATGGCGTATGGTACACCTCGAAAAAAAGAGGAAATTGAACCTTATTACACGCATATTCGCCGTGGTCGACGGCCCTCTGAAGAAGCGTTGTCAGACTTAGCAGGACGCTATGAAGCAATTGGTGGGATTAGTCCATTAGCGAGAATTACTGAAGAGCAAGCACACGGACTAGCTAATACGCTTAATCAACAGCAGAACGATATCGAATTCATTCCCTATTTGGGTTTAAAGCATATTGATCCATTTATTGAAGATGCTGTTAAACAAATGAAGGAAGATGGAATAGAAGAAGCTGTATCACTTGTGTTAGCCCCTCATTTCTCTACTTTTAGCGTCAAATCATATAACGGGCGTGCGCAGGAAGAAGCGGAAAACTTAGGTGATTTGACCATTTATTCGATTGAAAGTTGGTATAAGGAACCTAAATTCCTCGAGTACTGGAAAAGCCAAATTGAAACGGAAATGAAGAAAGTTGATTCGCTTGATGAGCTATGCGTGATCTTTTCGGCACATAGTTTGCCAGAAAAAATCATAGCTGCGGGTGACCCTTATCCAGAACAGTTGCAAGAGACGGCTGCGCTTTTAGCTGATTTAGCGAATGTTACTCATTATGAAATTGGGTGGCAAAGTGAAGGGAATACACCTGACCCTTGGCTAGGTCCAGATGTGCAAGATTTAACTCGGACGCTCTATAAAGAAAAAGGGTATAAAACGTTTATGTACTGTCCGGTTGGTTTTGTTGCAGAGCATCTAGAAGTTTTGTATGACAACGATTATGAATGCAAAGTCGTTACGGATGAAATAGGAGCGCGCTATTTACGGCCACCAATGCCAAATGCAAATCCATTATTTTTACAAGCATTAGCGGATGCGGTGACAAAACGATTGGGTTCAGTAAATCAATGAACGTCAAGAAAAGAGTAGCAATTATCGGAGCTGGTGCCACAGGTTTATCTGCAGCTTTATGGTTAGAAGACAATAGCAATCATTCGTATGATGTCTATGAAGCAACATCTCGTGTAGGTGGGAAAGTTGTTACTTATACTGAACATAATTCCGTTGTAGAAGGTGGAGCTGATTCTTATCTAGAACGGAAAGAGAGTATGACTCGCCTTATTGAACGTGTTGGATTAAGTGATCAGCTTGTGCGTAACGAAGTAGGACAAGCCTATATTTTAAAGCAAGGTCAACTCTATCCTAATCCTAAGCGAACGGTATTAGGGGTTCCAACAGATCTTGATTTGTTTTTGGAAACCGACCTTATATCAGCAGAAGGAAAACGAGAGTTGCTGAATGAATTTAATAAACCTCGTCTCGTGCAAGACGGGGAAGATGTTTCTTTAGGTGACTTTTTTGAGTATCGCCTTGGGAAAGAAATGGTTACCTCATTAATTGAACCATTGCTTGGTGGCATTTATGGTGGGAATATATATGAGCTAAGTATGCGCGCAACTTTTCCTCATTTTCTGAGATACGAAGCAGAACATGGCAGTATTTTACGTGCACTTGAAACAACGAAACCAGCAAATTCCACTGTAAAACAACAAGGTATGTTTTTAACTGTTAAGTCAGGCTTGCAGTCTGTTTTAGAAGCGGCAGCTGAACAATTAAAAAAAGGTGTAATTTATTATAATCACTGTGTCAAAAAGATAAACCGCCTTGATAATGGAACGTAC
Source organism: Shouchella patagoniensis (assembly GCF_002019705.1). Lineage (GTDB taxonomy): Bacteria > Bacillota > Bacilli > Bacillales > Bacillaceae_D > Shouchella > Shouchella patagoniensis. The sequence goes on from NZ_KV917377.1 coordinate 145,458, forward strand.
ACTTTACTCTTCAAAGATGGTGCCACGAAGGAGTATGATAATGTATTGATTACATTGCCACCTATAAAAGCGAGTCAACTAACAGGTAGCGATGAATTAATCAAGGAAGCAAGTGTAATGGAAGCAACAAGTTGTGCAACGGTGGCGCTGACTTTTAATGAAGGTGAAGTCGTCCATAGAAATGACGGTACTGGCTTTGTTGTTGCAAGAGGTGGCGATGAAACAATTACTGCCTGTACTTGGACAGATTCTAAATGGCCTCATACCAATGCAAAAGGGGAAACCCTGTTGCGAGCTTACGTAGGGCGACCAGATCATGCAGCAATTGTCGATCAGCCAGAAGAAGAAATCGTTGAAGCTGTGTTGCGTGACTTAAACAAAGTAATGAAGATTACAGGCAAACCTATTCGCACAAAAGTTACTCGTTGGAAAGAGGCAATGCCTCAATACAAAGTAGGTCATCTGAAACGTATTGAACATTTTAAAAGTATGCTATCAAACGAGTTTCCAGGCGTTTTTGTAGCGGGAGCGGGTTTTGAAGGCGTAGGGCTCCCAGATTGTGTGAATCAAGGGATTGAGGCCGCAAAACAGTTAAATAAAAAATAACGTGAGCAAACGCTCACGTTTTTTTTAACGGAAATGATTATAATAGCGGACTTTAAGTTCTTCTTGATGATCAAGAATTTTTTTGTCATTTAAAAACTTTTTAAGTTCCCGCTCGGTGTACTTGCGTTTTTTTATTGAAATAGTTAAAAAAATAAACGAAAAAGTCATAAACTTAGTTACCTCCTTTCACAGAAGGCGGCGCTTTAGGTACATCCTGGCACCGTCTCAATTACTAATAGTTGTGGATCTCTGTTCAATGGAATTGCTGTAAACATTTTTTTCATCTCCTTCTTCAATATTTTTCCAGTTAAAACGCATAAAAAAAACGCAGTTGTGATCTGCGATAATAATACGCAGAGCTTTCCCCTGCGACCGTCTATGCATTTAAATGGAAATTAACGAACGGAAGGTGAACAAGATGTAGCATATGAGGTTACTTTCTTAACTGATAGTGCTTTCATATTGTTCATCTCCTTTACATTTTAATAACTTACAGCTTAAGTTTACTTGGTACCCATTTAAATGTAAAGTTATTTTTCTTAATTTTCTCCGAAAACAAATATAAAAAACTTCTGAAAGTCGATTTAAAGGGATATTGATTCAGCGCTGTTTGCGGTTTTTAGTTTGTGATACAATAGGTGGGATGTGCTAGAAAAGCAAGGAAAGGAACGCTGGAAATGAGGAGCAATGAGGAATGGATTCAAATCTTCGGTTCGATTCGCCATGATTGGCTGAATGTGCTGCAATTGATAAAAGGTAATTTGGCACTCGGAAACGAAGAAAGAGTCATGGCAGTGATTCAGGAAGCTGTTGAACAAACGGCTAATGAGAGCCGATTATGTAGTTTAGGCATGCCAAAAACAACGTTGTTGCTGCTTGAACAAAAATGGAAACCGACCCAGCATCCACTTGATATTGAAGTTGATGGAGAATTATTTCCTTTAACTAACTATGATGATTTGCTATATGCGTGTTTTGATTGTTTTTTTAACAACTATAATGAAGTTGTTGATGCTGAAGAAAGTGACAAAACAACGATTTCATTTACTTTTTTTGATGAAAAGTGTTTAATTGAACTAAGTTATGATAACGATTTAAGTGAGTCGGCATTCCATGAATGTTTGGCAGATATGCCTCCCGCAATTAAGGTGGAGCTTCTAGAAAGGGAAGGCTATGCTATCACGTTTTTGTTAGACGCATCACAAATGCAAGAGTAGATTTTAAGAGGTGAAGATAAAGATGTTTGTAGATAAAGTGACCGTTTACGCTAAAGGTGGAGACGGTGGAAATGGAATGGCGGCGTATCGCCGTGAAAAATATGTTCCAGACGGTGGACCGGCTGGCGGCGATGGTGGTCGTGGGGCAAGTGTAGTTCTTGAAGTGGATGAAGGTTTGCGTACGTTGATGGATTTCCGTTATAACCGTCACTTCAAAGCAAAGCGCGGCGATCACGGTATGTCCAAAAATATGCATGGTAAAAATGCAATGGATTTAATTGTTAAGGTTCCCCCAGGTACGATTGTGACAGATGAAGCAACAGGAGTCATGCTAGCTGATTTAACAGAACACGGTCAACGAGCGGTCGTGGCGAAAGGCGGTCGTGGAGGTCGTGGAAACGTTCGTTTTGCAACTCCAGTGAATCCAGCCCCTGATCACGCTGAAAATGGCGAGCCTGGACAAGAAAGAAACATTGTTCTTGAATTAAAAGTACTAGCCGATGTTGGTTTGGTTGGGTTTCCTTCTGTAGGTAAATCAACGTTACTTTCAATTGCATCTGCTGCAAAACCTAAAATTGCCGATTATCATTTTACAACAATAACACCGAATTTAGGAGTTGTTGATACGCAAGATAATCGTAGTTTTGTTATGGCTGATCTACCTGGATTGATTGAAGGAGCCCATGAAGGGATTGGGTTAGGTCATCAGTTTTTGCGTCATATCGAAAGAACACGGGTCATTGTTCACGTTGTGGATATGTCGGCATTAGAAGGACGTGACCCAATTGAGGATTATAATAAAATTAACGAAGAGCTTTCACAATATAATTATCGTTTAACAGAACGACCGCAAATTATTGTGGCGAATAAAATGGACATGCCTAACTCGCTTGACAACTTGAACAAGTTTAAAGAGGCTGTTGGTGAAGAAGCTGTTATTTTCCCAATTTCTGCATTAACAAAAGAAGGTGTTCGTGAATTGCTGTTAGCAATTGCGGATGAGCTTGAAAAAGCACCGGAGTTTCCTTTATATGATGAAGAATCGGATGAAGAAGCACGTGTAATGTATAAACATGAAGCGCCCGTCGATCCTTTTATCATTACAAGAGGGGATGACGGGGTATATGAATTAGCGGGAGCAGAACTTGAGCGTGTGTTTAAAATGACTGATTTCTCAAGAGATGAATCTGTTCGTCGATTTGCAAGGAAATTACGCCATATGGGTGTCGATGCTGCGTTAAGAGAACGAGGCGCAAAAGACGGGGACCTTGTGCGTGTGATGAAATTTGAATTTGAGTTTATTGAATAAGGATCGTTAAATGCATAGCCAGTCAGTTAATTACTGTACTGGTTATTGTCATGAAAAATAAAATTTCGGTTTATTCGTTAGAATAAGAATAAGCCACTATAATGGAAATAGGTACATGTATACGTGTAGTGTACGGGTAAAGGAGGTGCCATGCGTTGTCAAAAAAGCAGTTTTTTCTTGTTCGAGAAGATATGCTCACTGATGCGATGCAGCGAACATTAGAAGCGAAAGCGCTGTTATCAACTGGAAAATCAAAAAAAATCAATGAAGCTGTTCATCGTGTAGGGTTAAGTCGAAGTGCTTTTTATAAATATAAAGATGGCATCTTCCCATTCCATGCGATAGCTAAAGAGAGAATTATTACGTTATCGATTAATCTTGAAGATAAATCGGGTACATTGTCACAGTTATTAAATATAGTCGCACAAACAGGTGCAAACATCTTAACAATTAATCAAACGATACCGCTGCAAGGGCGGGCAAATATTACATTATCAGTAGATACTGCTCCAATCGAAATTGACTTAAATGAATTGTTTGAACGTATGGAAGCGTTAGAAGCTGTAGACAGGGTCGAGATGGTTGGCTCTGGTTCTTAGAAAGGATGCGTTATTTTTGAGGAAAGTTGGATATTTAGGCCCGCGAGGCACATTTACGGAGATTGCAGCTAAAGGATTATTTCCAGAAGAAGAATTGATTCCGTTAAAAACGATTCCGAAAGTAATTGATCTTGCATTCGAAAAGGCAATTGACTATGCGGTTGTTCCGATCGAAAATGCTATTGAAGGTACAGTAAATCTAACCCTTGATTATTTTATTCATCAAAAACCGATGCCAATCGTTGCGAGTATGTCTATTCGAATCGCTCAACATTTATTGATGTCGCCGACTAAAAATGCAAAGGATTTTATTCCTAAAAAAGTAATCTCTCATCCTCAAGCAATTGCTCAATGCCATCATTATTTACAAAAACATTATCCGGATATTGAGATCGAATATGCTGATTCAACTGGACAAGCTGCGGCGTGGCTGTCGCAACATCCGAATGAAAATGCATGTGTTATCGCAAATGAGCAAGCTGCGCGAACATATGGGTTACAAATTGCTGTTAGCAATATTCATGACTACGATCAAAATCAAACTCGTTTTATTGTCTTAACGGCCAAACCAGAAGATGGGTTAGCCATAAATGGACCAAGCCATCTAGGTAATAAAACGACCTTAATGGTAACTTTGCCATCTGACTTTACAGGTGCTTTGCATCAGGTACTATCTGCATTCGCATGGCGTAAATTAAATTTGTCTAAAATTGAGTCTCGCCCCACAAAAACAGGGCTTGGGAATTACTTTTTTATTATTGAGGTTGACCAACTCATGGATGATGTTTTAATGCCCGGAGCGATTGCAGAGTTAAATGCACTTGGCTGTAAAGTAGAAGTATTGGGAACCTATGCCTTGTACAGTGATCAACCGATATCTGTGCTGAAACAATAAGAAGAGTAGACCTTAAGGTCTACTCTTCTTTTAATAAATATCCTTTTTTGTCCAATTCTTTAATAGCTGACTCAATCTGGTTATCATAATCACCTTCTACTAAATGTAAATGAACACCATTCGTCAACTCGGATAACAAGTTTGCATTTGTACGTTTTAGGTGGGAACAAAACCGATCCACTTCTTGCCGGTTTGAAACATGCATAGACCCAGTTAATTCTCCGTAAATTGCGTGCTCAATCGAGACATTTACTACGGTTAGACCACAATCAACGAAAGTGTATAGTTCATCTGCTGTTTCATCTGGTTTGTGTTGGACAGCGATAAGACGTTGCACTCTTGCTTTTTTTTCTTGAGAAAAATAAAGATAACCTTGCGCGGTCGCAAATATTGGCTCTCCTTTTGCTTTTAGTATGGACATATCTTGTACAATTACTTGCCTACTTACTCCAGAACGTTTTGCTAATTCACTCCCTGTAATCGGTGACTGCTCTTCCGTTAGCCATCTTACGATTGCGTTTCTTCTTTCATCTGCAATTAATTTTTCAGTCATTCTCATCACCTACAAGCAATTTTTATTAACGTTTCAATTAAAAAGTCTATTTCGGATTCGGTTGTTGGTTCTCCAAAAGTAAGGCGTACATATTGATCAGCTTTTTCTAAGTTTAAACCAATAGCTTTTAGTGATTCAGGGATGTCTGTTTGACCTGCTCTACATGCAGATCCAATTGCTAAAGCAATTCCTGCACGGTCACATTCAAGCATAAATTGTTGCCCGCTCCATCCGTGAACGAGCAAGCCCATATGAAAAGGTAATCGATTTTCAATGGACCCAATTAAGGTGAACTTGCCAGTGTTCATTAATCTTGAATATACCTTTTGCCGATACTTCGATAATCTTGTCATTAGAGAGTCTTGCACTTGAATTGCATGCTCTAATCCAAGTGTAAATGCTGCAATAGCAGGTAGATCAACCGTTCCTGGACGAAAACCTTTTTCATGGCGAGTATCTTCATAAAAAGGTTTGAAATACAGTCGATTTGAAATAAATGCGGCCCCTGTTCCTTTAGGAGCATATAATTTATGTGCAGAAAAACTTGCTGCATCCAATAGTGTGTAGTCAATTGGTACTTTTGCAAATGCTTGGATACAGTCACTATGAAATAGTATATCATGCTTGCGTAAGATTGTACTAAGCTCGACAATAGGTTGAATTGTACCGATTTCACTAGAGGCTGCTGCAATGGTACATAAAATCGTATCGGGTTTAATCGAATCAACAAGTGCATCTACCGTAACAGTTCCTTCTTTCGTAACTGGAATATATGTAATGCAATATCCTTGCTTCTCTAAATAAGATAATGCGTTAAGAACAGATGGATGCTCCGTTTTGGTTGAAAGGATGTGTTTTCCCTTTCGTTTGTATGCTAGAGCCAAGGAGACAATCGCTAAAAAATTTGCTTCCGATCCTGAGCCAGTAAAATAAATTTCATCGCTTTTTAACCCAATCAATGAAGAAAATTGAGTGCGAATTGATTCAAGATTTGCTGCTGCCTCCAATCCGTATGTATGGAGGCTATTTGTATTTGCGAAAGCTTGTTTTGCATATGAACAATAAGCAGACAAACATTGATTGGATATTGGCGTGGTTGAGCTGTAATCAAAATAAAGCATAATGGTCTCCAATCTATAGTTGTATTTTCTATTAGTTTATGTAAATATAGGTGACAAGACAAGTGTAAAGTGAGTGAGTTTATGAAACAGCCCTTATCAATCATAATTATTGGGACAGGTGTAGCTGGCTTAATGGCTGCCCATCAATTAGCTGATGTTGCACGTGTGACGTTAATCACAAAGAATTTAATAATGGAGAGTAACTCTGCCCTCGCCCAAGGAGGAGTTGCAGCAGCAGTTGATAAAGACGACCATCCTCAAGCACATCTTGCAGATACGCTGGCGGCAGGAAGTTTTTTTAATCATAGGAGTCGAGCTAGAGACATGGTGAATCAAGCTCCAAATCTTATTGATGAACTTGTCGAACTAGGTGTACCTTTTGAGAAGACGAAAGAAGGTTATATGCTTGCTAATGAAGGCGCACATAGTAAACGGAGGGTTTTACACGCTTTAAAAGACCAAACGGGTAAAGCGATTGTGGAAGTATTACAACAAGTAATCACCGGGAGAGTTGTTCAATTAGATGAACAGCTTGTGACGGAGATTGTTGTAAAACAAAATAAAGTACAAGGGATCATAGCTAATGGATGTTTTAAGCATGCGGATGCCGTCATGCTTGCAAGTGGTGGAGCTGGGCAATTATACCGCTGTACTACTAATACGTCAGGGGCGACAGGTGACGGATTATATTTAGCTTATCAGGCCGGTGCTGTCTTAAAAGATCTCGAATTTATTCAATTCCATCCAACTGTATTAAAAACTAAAGGAAGTGGGCTTATTAGTGAGGCTGTTAGAGGAGAAGGAGCTCATTTAGTAAATAAAGCAGGAAAACGCCTGATGTCATCATATCCCAGGCAAGACCTTGAGGCTCGAGATGTTGTATCTGCCGTAATGAATCAAGCAATAAAAAGAGGAGAAGATGTTTTTCTAGATGCAACACATATGGCCTATTTCGCTGAGCGATTCCCTTTCATTCACAAATCTTGTAGGCAAGCGGGTATAGATCCTGCGGTTGATTACATCCCGGTTGAACCAGGCGCTCACTTTATGTGCGGAGGAGTAGAAACCTCAAATGTTGGCGAGACCTCTGTAAGTGGACTCTATGCAATCGGAGAGGTGGCATGTACAGGCGTTCACGGCGCGAATCGCCTTGCAAGTAACTCGTTATTAGAAGCATTGCATTTTGCGAAAGTTGCTGCTTCTCATCTATCGTCTAAAGACAGTGGAAGTGTATATAAACAAGCAGATGTAAAAGAAGAGAGCGGCCATCAGCAAAACCATATGTTGCCCTTTCGAGAAGAATTGCAAGATAAAATGAGTCAATTCGTTGGTATTGAGCGATCAGAAGAAGGTCTTCTGGCGATGGAAAAGTGGTTGCAATCATTTCGTGATAAGCAGACTACGAAGCAAGAACAATTTGAAGACAGGTGTTTGTATGAACTTGCCCTTTTCATTACGAAGGCTGCTCGCGCTAGAAAAGAGACAAGAGGTACACACAGGAGAATGGATTACCCGAATATGTCAACTGAATGGAAAGATCAATCAGTACTCTTTCAAAAAAAACATACAAGAGGAGAGGGCACTTTTGAATAAGCTGATGTTAATTGATGCAATTCGTGCGTTTTTGATTGAAGATATAGGCTACGGGGACAAAGCAGGTGAATCTTTATTTTTGAAAGACAGGTATAAAACGACAATGGTTATTAATGCAAAAGATACAGGTGTTTTTGCTGGGTCAGAAGTGGTAGTGCAACTATACCGGATATTGGATGAATCGGTTGAAGTTCAATTTATGGTTAACGATGGTGACTGGGTTACTTACGGTCAATCGCTTTGTTTTTTAAGCGGGAGAACGGATGTATTATTAGCTGGGGAACGCGTGTTGCTTAATTTGTTACAAAGAATGTGTGGAATTGCTACTTTAACGGCACAAGCAATAACTATATTAAACGATCATTCGATTCAGATTTGTGATACAAGGAAAACGATGCCAGGTTTACGAATGTTTGATAAAAGAGCTGTACAAATTGGTGGTGGTAAAAACCATCGATTTGGTCTTGATGATGCCGTCATGTTGAAAGAAAATCATATTGCAGCTTCTGGCTCGATCAAGAAGGCCGTTGCAAGTGTAAAAGAGAAGATTGGTCCACTCGTGAAAGTGGAGGTGGAGACTACTAATTTAAGTGAGGTAAAGGAAGCAGTGGAGTCTGGTGTAGATGTAATAATGTTTGATAATGCTTCACCTGACGAAGTAAAAAGTTATGTAAGTGTTGTTCCTGACACTATTTTAACAGAGGCTTCTGGAGGAATTAAGCAAGAAAATCTTGGATCGTATGCACATACAGGGGTTGATTATATTTCACTCGGTTATTTAACGCATTCCGTTAAGGCGCTTGATTTAAGTATGCTTGTACATAAGGAGGTTTTTAGATGAACATCAATCAAATCGCAAGGTTGCCAGAGTACTATCGCGAAATGACAGATGATGAAAAAAAAGCAAGGATTAAACGTGCAAAAGAGCATTTCGGAAGTAGACTTCTTATTCCTGGGCATCATTATCAAAGAGAAGATGTCATTCAATTTGCTGATTTTACAGGGGATTCACTTCAATTAGCGCAAATATGTGAAGAAAGTAAAGCGGATTTCATTGTTTTTTGTGGTGTTCATTTTATGGCTGAAACGGCCGATATGCTTACAAAAGATCGACAAACGGTACTTTTACCTGATCTTGCTGCAGGTTGTTCTATGGCAGATATGGCATCTATATCCCAAACAGAAAGAGCATGGACAAAGCTAATCGATCTGTTTGGAGACACCATTCTCCCTCTAACGTATGTAAATTCAACTGCAGAAATAAAAGCGTTTTGTGGTCAAAAAGGAGGGGCTTGCGTAACGTCTTCAAACGCAGAAAATATGGTTAAATGGGCGCTAGAAAACAAGCAAAGGCTCTTGTTTTTGCCAGATCAGCATTTAGGGCGTAACACAGCCTATGCATTGGGCATTCCCTTGCATCGGATGGCGGTCTGGAATCCGCGAACAGATGAGCTTGAGTTAACGAATGGTGGGACAATTGAGGATGTGATTGTCATCTTGTGGAAAGGACACTGTTCAGTCCATGAAAAATTCACATTGGCTCAAATTGACGATATAAGACAAAACTCGCCAAACACAAAAGTAATCGTTCACCCTGAATGTAGTCATGAAGTTGTTCAAGCAGCAGATATGGCAGGTAGCACACACTATATTATAGAAACGATTAAGAATGCAAAACCAGGCACGAGGTGGGCAGTTGGAACAGAAATGAATTTAGTAAAACGATTGGCAAGTATTCATTCAGATAAAGAAATTAGTTCATTAAATGCAAATATGTGTCCTTGTTTAACAATGAACCGAATTGATTTAGAACATTTATGTAGGACACTTGATTTATTAATGGATGGAGTTAAGCAATTTGAAATTAATGTTCCTAAAGATACTACCAATTATGCCAAAATGGCATTAGAACGAATGTTAATACATGTATAGGTGGATAGCACAGGCAATTGTCTGTGCTTTTTTTGGCATAAGCCAAGGTATCAAAACATAAAGTGTGTGTGAGTGTTGATAAGAACTGAGAACCGAAAGGTCTAAACATGCATACTGTGTACGAATGCCTATATGAAAGGGGATTGGACTAGTGAGAATTCATATCGTCCAAAAGGGAGATACACTTTGGAAACTTGCGAATAAATATGATGTTGAGCCAGAACAAATTCAATCAGCAAATCCGAATGTAGTAAATCCTGAAATGTTAATGCCTGGAATGAAGTTAAAAGTTCCAACAGGCACAGTCGTGGTAAGAAAAGAAAAAACAGAAACGAATAAACAATTGACGTCTCAAAAACAAAAAGAAACGATACCTAAAAAAGAATCTGTGCAGCCATTAAAAAAATCAGAGATAAAAGCTCAGGAAATTAAAAAAACAAAACCCGAAATTCAGATGCCGTCACCTCCACAATCAAATAAAAAAGGGCCTACATTTGAACAACAGAAACCAATGCAACAATCAAATGAGTTACTACCACTTCCGCCAAAGCCTCCTTGCGCGCCATGCCAAGGAAAACAACAATCTTTTTCAATGCCAACTAATGGTGGATTTGCTCAACAAAATGCACAAGTGCAACAATGGATGCAATCACCTCCTCCAAATGCGAACATGCAGCCGATGCAAATGACAAATCAGCAACAAGGAAATTACCAACAATATGATCCATATTCTGTAAAACAACAACCATCATTTAATGGGGATCACAACTACAACCATAATTTCTCACAAAACAATCCATTTATGCCAAATCAACAAGAATTTAATCCTTATCAGCAGAATAATACACATCAAAATCAACAGTTTACTTTTCCGCAACAGCACCAGCAACAGCAATACATGCCGAATCAACAGCCAAATTATGCAGCCCAATCAAATTGGCCTGCCATGCCAATGGACTCATCTCAAGCGGAAACAGGGTTTGCGTCTCAGAACATGAATAATTATGGAACGCAGCCACAAGAACACAATTACCATCAACAAAATTTGTTGTATGGGCAATCAAATCAAGGTTATCAGTCGCAGCAAATGAATATGCCGATGCATCAACATCAACAGTCTTTTAACAGTCAAGCTCAAATTCCCCAACAACAATCTTACTCAATGGTGCATAATCAAGCACCGAGAATGATGACGCATAACGCAATGTACCAACAAGGTATGAATTCTATCGAGCCAATGATGCAGGAGTATGAACCAAGACAACAAGTAAATGCGTATGAAGAAAAGGATTCACAAGAATAAATGATTTTTACAGGCAACATCTAACAGGTTAAACTCCCTCTTTCGGTGCAAACTAAGTTCGAAAGGGGGAGTTAAAAAATGAAAAAAGCTGCTTTAACGTTTATGTGTGCCAGTGTACTAATGGTCGGTCTAACAGGATGTGGCCAAAATCAAGGGTCAAATGCAAATATGTATCGTGGTTCTGATGCTCAAATGGGTTATGATGAAGGTGGATATACAGCCAACTATCCTTATTATGGAAATGGCGCCGGAGGAAAAGAATATTATCGAGACAACCGTTTCTCCAGTAAAAACGGACGAATGAATAATGCCCGTGCAAATTATGAACATAATCATAAAGCGAATCAGTTCCGTGGAATGACCGGGGATCACCGTTCAGGCATGGTTGATGAAAACGGCATATTAAACAGGAAGTCAGAGCAAGGGCAAAGAGGAATGAGTTTCAAAAAATCATCGATGAATAAAAAGGGTGGACATAATAACAGTCATGCAACTGAAAATGGACAAGCTCATTATCATCGTGATTATGATGGAAACCATGTTCAATCTTTAAGGTCTGAAATTGAAGAAATGGATGGCGTTAAAGGTGCCCGAGTTATTATGAATGGTAATGATGTCGTTGTTGGTTATGAGGCTGATGGTAAAAATAAAGACTTAGATCATAAAATCAAAAATCATCTAAGTGAATCAGCGGGCAATGGGAAAAATGTCATTGTAACTTCAGAGCGTAAAATGTATTCCAATATGCAGAAAATGGACGATCGCCTTCGTTCAGGTGCTGCATTTCAAGAAGTGGAAAACACGTTCAGTGATATGATGAAAGATTTAGGCAATGCAGCCAATCGACCATTTGAGAAAAGTCGTTAAAAAAAGGCCCGTCGGGGCCTTTTTTTACGTTACGATTAATGTAGAAACCATATCAGTGTGACCAGAGCCACAAGGAATACTGCACTCGATTTGGTATTCGCCAGGTTCAAGAGTAGCCATTGTAGATCCTGAACTGTTTAAGACAATATCCTCACCTTCATTAGCACCTTTAATAATGATGCCATGATTTCCTTCAGCGTTTTCTAATTCGATTGTCATTTCACCAGCGGGAACTGAATATTCTTCTTGATCAAATTGCCAATTCATTGCTTGAATGGTTAATGTTTCTCCATTAGCTGTGTTGTTGTCTTCAGGTTGTTCTGCATTTTCGTTATTGTCTGCTCCGCCACAAGCGGCAAGGAAAAGAATGAACGTTAATGCGAGAACGATGTTAAATTGTTTTGTCATTGTATCACTCTCCTCATTTCATCTATGCCCATTTTAACTTGATTTATACGCTTACAAAGAAGGATTTTATGATCATCTTGTGTCAATTTTCAGCAGATTGAATAAAGGTGGGAGAAAAAGTCAAGGATAGTGCTACGTTAGAAATAAGGGGGAGATTGCAATGATCAAACAACTGGTGAACCGAAATTGGATTCCCTTTGCACTAGGAGCTGTTTCTGTCGGATTTTTTTATGGTAGTTTTTCTTTGCTAATCCATGAAGAACAAAAGCAAGAAACTTCTCCAATAAATGTTGAAAGTGAACAAGTCTATCCTTCATCAACAGAGGTATTGTTAGAAACGGTTTTTGCGGATGGGCAAATACGACAAGAACGTCTGAACGAAACGATTTGGGCTATGGAAGATTTTTGGGCCGAATATGAAGATTGGCAATTGATTGATCAGTCCGTTGGTTTCGCTCATTTTAGACAGAATATTCTCGATGTTTCTCCTGAAGTTAAACGTGATGGCTATATCGGTTTGACTGAAGACATGGAGGTCATACTATATGTCGGGCAGCTTGAAGCGATGGATATTGTTCATATTTATAATGACATAAGCGTCAGTGAGTTAACGACAAATCAGTTACTAGAACTCAGCGAGGGGATTCGTATAAAAGATTTACAAATGCTAACGGATACTCTTGAAAAACTATATTAAAAACTGCTAGCCTTAGCAGTTTTTTTGTCGTTTGACTTTAATGACTAAAAAGTTTCTCTATGCTAAAATAGAAATAAATGTTCGCTTTTTGCAAAAGTAGGGGAGAGACTAAATGATTGATTATATTAAAGGGGTATTAGTTGAAATTGAACCTGCGTACCTTGTTGTTGAAACAAATGGGGTTGGGTACCAAATTTATTGTGCAAACCCGTACCGCTTTTCTCAAAATACAATGACAGAAATAATTGTGCCAACTTATCATTATGTACGTGAAGACACTCAACGTCTATACGGTTTTTCAAACAAAATGGAACGTGCTTTATTTGAGAAATTGCTTAATGTTAGTGGGATAGGTCCAAAAGGAGCATTGGCCATCTTAGCATCTGGACAACCAGAACATATTGTTCAAGCGATTGAAGAGGAAGATGATGCACTCCTTGTTCGATTTCCAGGCGTGGGAAAGAAAACCGCTCGGCAAATTATACTTGATCTAAAAGGAAAATTAGAAGAGTTTTCACCTTCACTAATGAATAGGTCCACACTTAATACGGTGAATACAGAAAATGTTGATTTACAAGATGCTCTTGAGGCATTGCGAGCACTTGGCTATGTGGATAAAGAATTGAAAAAGGTTGAAAAACAGCTTAAAAATGAAGAGCTTGAAACAGATGGGTACATAAAGCGTGCACTTGCACTTATGCTGAAGACCTAATAGCGGGGTGACTACTATGGAAGACCGTATCGTCTCAGCGGAGGCTACGGAAGCCGAGATGGCAAATGAACAAAATTTACGCCCAAACACTTTGGAAGATTATATTGGCCAGGAGGCGGTTAAAGCCAACTTAGCAGTATTTATGGAAGCGGCAAAAATGCGACAAGAAGCACTAGATCATGTCCTTTTATATGGACCGCCTGGTCTTGGGAAGACAACGCTTGCTGCTATTATAGCGGCAGAAATGGGTGGAGAGCTTCGCACAACCTCTGGTCCTGCTATCGAAAGGGCAGGAGACTTAGCCGCGATTTTAACAGCACTTGAACCTGGAGACGTTCTTTTTATTGATGAAATACATCGCTTAAATCGTGTAGTAGAAGAGGTTCTATATCCAGCGATGGAGGATTTTTGCCTCGATATCGTTATCGGGAAAGGACCAACAGCTCGATCCGTTCGACTTGATTTACCACCATTCACATTAGTAGGTGCAACAACGAGAGCGGGAATGATCTCTTCTCCCCTTAGAGATCGGTTTGGTGTTCTGTCTAGGCTTGAGTATTATCATCCTAAGGAACTTGCCTTAATTGTTGAAAGATCTGCAAAAGTATTCGGTGTGGAGCTATCCAAAGAAGCGGGACTTGAGGTTGCTAGACGTTCAAGAGGGACCCCTCGAATAGCCAATCGTCTTTTGCGGAGAGTTAGAGACTTTACACAAGTTAGTGGAGCTCCTTCCATTACTCTTAAGGGGGCAAGTGATGCGTTGGAAAAGCTTCATGTTGATCCACTAGGTCTAGACCATATTGATGACAAATTGTTAAAAAGCATGATGGAGAGATTTAACGGCGGTCCAGTTGGACTTGAGACGATTGCTGCTACAATTGGTGAGGAATCGGATACGATTGAAGAGGTTTATGAGCCTTACTTATTGCAAATAGGCTTTATCCAAAGAACGCCGCGAGGACGGATTGCAACGCCACTTTGTTATTCTCATTATGGATTGGAATATAAAAATGGGTAAAACACTCGTAATTGTTGGTGTCGTTCTTATTATTATTGGAGTGCTTTGGCAATTGCTTGGGCGTTTAATACCACTTGGACGTTTGCCAGGTGACTTGTTTTTTAAAAATGGTCAAGTGTCCTTTTATTTTCCAATTGTTACATGTATTGTTATTAGCATCGTGCTATCTATATTGTTCTCACTGTTCCGGCGCTAAGAGTGTTGCAAGGAGTAGAAATGCCATGTATGCTAAGAAAGGTTTCATGCAAGCAGCGTTTCAGTTAAGACGGATAAGGTGATAATGTGAATGTAAATGATTTTGATTTTGAATTACCAGAAGAGTTAATTGCCCAGACACCTTTGAAAACGAGGACTGATTCTCGTATGTTGGTACTGGATAAACAGACAAAAGACTTGAGCGATAAAGCTTTTTCTGATATTGAAATGGAATTAAAGGCTGGAGATTGTCTCGTTTTAAATGACACAAAAGTACTTCCGGCGAGATTGATTGGCGAAAAGAAAGAAACTGGGGCTGTTATTGAAGTATTGTTATTAAAACAGCTTGAAAATGATGTATGGGAAACGTTAGCAAAGCCAGCGAAGAGAATTAAAGTTGGTACGGAAGTCTCTTTTGGTGAAGGGGCGCTAACCGCTATTTGTACGAATGTGCTTCCTGATGGAGGAAGACAGTTCCAATTCAACTATAAAGGTGTTTTTTATGAACTTCTTGAGAAACTTGGAACAATGCCGCTACCACCATATATTAAAGAGCGCCTAGATGATTCAGACCGCTATCAAACGGTTTATGCAAATCAGTTAGGCTCTGCAGCAGCACCTACAGCAGGGTTGCACTTTACTGCAGAATTACTTAATCGTATTAAAGAAAAAGGTGTTTCGATTGTCTACCTGACATTACATGTTGGTTTAGGGACATTTCGTCCTGTAAGTGTAGAAAGTGTAGAAGATCATTTGATGCACTCGGAATATTATGCGCTTAGTGATTCAGCTGCAACAATTTTAAGGGGCACTCGAAAAGCAGGCGGAAGAATAATTGCTGTTGGAACGACGTCAGCACGCACGTTGGAAACCGTTTACTCAGAACATAATGATTTTGTAGCTGCAACTGGCTGGACATCCATTTTTATTTATCCAGGCTATACGTATCGTGCGGTTGATGGCCTCCTTACAAACTTTCATCTCCCTAAATCTACACTAGTGATGTTAGTAAGTGCACTCGTTGGTAAAGAACCTTTAATGCAAGCTTACACGCACGCAGTAAAAGAACGTTATCGTTTTTTTAGTTTTGGCGACGCGATGTTTATACGACCGTAAGAAGAAGGGAAGAGGAAATTGACTGCAGTTACTTATGAACATATAAAAACATGTAAGCAATCTGGAGCGAGACTTGGTCGTGTTCATACACCTCATGGTTCATTTGAAACACCGATGTTTATGCCTGTAGGGACACTAGCTACGGTTAAGACTATGAGTCCAGAGGATCTGGAGAGAATGGATGCACAGATTATTTTAAGTAATACGTATCATTTATGGTTAAGACCTGGAGAAGACATTATCGAAGAAGCAGGTGGATTGCATTCCTTTATGAATTGGAATAAACCCATTTTGACTGATTCAGGTGGATTCCAAGTATTTAGTTTGAGTGATTTAAGGAAAATCACCGAAGAAGGTGTACATTTTCGTAATCACTTAAGTGGAGCGAAGTTGTTTCTTTCTCCTGAAAAAGCAATGCAAATTCAACATTCTCTTGGGTCAGATATTATGATGGCTTTTGATGAGTGTCCACCTTATCCAGCTGATTATTCATATATGAAATCATCAGTAGAAAGAACGAGTCGTTGGGCAGAAAGGTGTTTAACTGAACATCAGCAAGCTGGAAAAGATAGTCACCAGGGACTGTTTGGAATCATACAAGGTGGAGAATACGAAGAACTTCGGAAACAAAGCGCAAAAGATTTGACATCGCTAGATTTCCCCGGTTATGCTGTAGGTGGACTGTCTGTCGGAGAACCGAAAGATGTCATGAATCGCGTACTGGAGTTCACTACGCCATTAATGCCTGAAGATAAACCTCGGTACTTAATGGGAGTAGGTTCGCCTGATTCGTTAATTGACGGGGCAATAAGAGGTATTGATATGTTCGATTGCGTCTTGCCAACCCGCATCGCGCGAAATGGTACTTGTATGACAAGTGCAGGAAGATTGGTTGTCCGCAATGCGAAATACGCCCGAGATTTTCGTCCCTTGGATGAAAATTGCGATTGTCATGTATGCCGAACGTACTCGCGTGCTTATATACGGCACCTCATTAAATGTGAAGAAACATTTGGCTTTCGTTTAACGACTTACCATAATTTGTATTTTCTTTTGAATTTAATGAAACAAGTTCGCCAGGCTATTGTGGACGATCGTCTACTTGATTTTCGCGCACAGTTTTTTGAGGACTATGGCTTTAATAAGGAGAACGCTAAGAACTTTTAAAGAAGTTTTGGCGTTTCGTATGAAAGAAAGGAGGATTATCTTATGAATGAAGGTGCAAGCCTATTAGTAACAATGCTCCCATTTATCGGGATCATCGTGCTGTTTTATTTCTTGCTTATCCGTCCGCAACAAAAACAGCAAAAAAAGGTAAGAGAAATGCATGCATCGCTGCAACGTGGTGATAAAATTATCACGATTGGCGGTCTTCATGGTGTAATTGATTCAATTGACGAATCAGTAGTTGTTCTTCTTGTGAACGATAACCGCAAGCTTACTTACGATCGTTCAGCGATTCGTGAAGTGGTGCAATCTGATTAATAAGATAAAAAACATGGCAGGGATTTCCTAGCCATGTTTTTTTTATTAATTGTTTGCATGTGACAAATTAACTCCAATCATTCCACCTAAAGATGAAATCCCGACATAACCTGCGAAAAGAAGTAACTGCTTTACAGAAACCACTTCATTATAACCAAGGTAACTAATTGCTAATACGATGCCTGAAAAAAGTAAAGCAGTTAAAGCGCCTGCTAGCCAGCCTCTCATCCCTGCTCTACCGCCAGCTATAAAGCCCCCGATAAATAGCGCGATAAAAGCAAAAGCAATCATGACCCAGCTAACAGAGTTTTCGGTAAGTGAGGTGAGTGTAAGCAATGTCGCAATTAAGGCACTAATTACAACAGAAATTCCAATACTCACTGTGACGCCGACAAAGATTGCTGGTAGAAAACGTCCGCCTTCCATAAAAGTCCTCCCCTCTTAAAACTTACTCGTTTTTATACTTATGCTTGGACAACGAAAACATGCTAGGTCTGTTGGATAAAAGGGGATAATCCGGGAATAGTAGCAATAACGTATGCTGGAGGAGATGCAGATGCTGCTTAAGTTCGTGTTGCTTCAAGCAATCGCCGTTTATAGTTCCATGCGAATGATGCTGGTGATAAAACGAAAAACGGAAATTGGTCATATGCAAACAGAAGAATTTGCTTTATGTCTTTTAATTGGGGGAGTGATAGCCTCCGTTTTAACCCCTTATGTGCATATCCAGATGTACATGTTGTGTTTAGTTGTATTCTCTGCTTCCATTTTTTTAAAAAAACAGAGACGTGTTTTTAACAAAGGTCGTCAATTGAATTACAGAAAAGAACAAGTAAAGCAATCAATGATTCCATTACCTTTAATTATAGATGGAACGATTCAGCAAGAGGGTCTTAATGAATTGAAACAAACAGAACTATGGCTCCGTCAACAATTACGATCATTTGGATATCGTGATATTCGCAAAATCTCTTATTGTTCTATAAAAGGAAAGCACTCTTTTTTTATTGATTCCTTATGAATTTGGGTTCGCATCCCGTGATAGATGTGGACACGTCTAGAATTCCACTTCATATGCTATTGTGTACGAACGTGGAAGGAGGTTCTCATATGGGAGAGAATTATTATAAGATGTGCCATGAAAATATTGGTAAGACTGTCTATATTACTGAGCAATGCGGAAAGCGCCATTATGGACGGATTGTTCGTGTAGATAGAGACCATGTATACTTGCAGCCTTTAGGAAGACGTGGATTTAGTTATGGCGGTTTTTACGGAGGCTATGGCTATAATTGGGGTTACCCAATTGCATTAGGGGCAATTGCTGGGGTCGCATTAGCTAGTTTGTTTTTTTGGTAAAAGGAAAAAGCACTTTCTGTTAAACGGAAAGTGCTTTTTTACATATATTTTCCAATGATAGGTAAGCGGCGTAGTTCCTCTTTTGTTAAAAGTTTAAGAGCAAAAATCCCGGCGATATAGACTAGTGAGGTGATCGTAATGGAACAAAGTGCTTTTGTTCCATATGAAAGGGAGTGAAACAAATGAGTTTCTGTTTGGATGCCAATGTATGCTGTTGCCACAATTAAAAGCAGAAGCTTAATTACGGGCCTTGCATGAATGGCAAAACCAGTGGTCTTCGCAATGGATGCGAAATGTAACATAGTGACGAGAACAAAACCAATGACGATCGCTAAAGCAGCGCCCATAATTCCTAAATTAGCATTGGATGCAAGGGCAAAGATAGCTCCTGTTTTAACTACAGCGCCAATTAAACTGTTCATCATTGATACTTTAGCATAATTTAAGGCCTGGAGCGCAGCTTGCAGGGGCCCTTGCAAATAAAGAAATAAAGCAAAAGGAGCCATAATTTGTAACATTGGAGCCGCGTGGGGAGCATTATACATGAGAGTCATCAGTTCGCTGGCAAATACATAAAGAATAACAACGCATATCCCTCCAGATAAAAAACCGATGCGTAATGTTTGTTCTAAACGGTGATGAATTAAGACAGTTTGTTTGTTTGCAGCAGCTTCGCTTAAATTAGGTAGAAGTGAAACGGACAAGGAATACGTAATAAAAGTGGGAAGTGTTAATAAAGGAACAACATACCCAACGAGCAGCCCGTATTGTTGTGTAGCCACCACGGTCATCGTCCCAGCTATGGCTAAGCTTTGTGCAACTACAATTGGTTCAAAAAATAGAGCGGTAGTGCCAATAAGTCTACTCCCTGTCGTTGGAAGAGCGATATGGAGTAAGTCAGAAAGTGTCTTTCTTTCTCCTTTTATTGTAGAAAAAAAACGCCGTCTAAAACGGAAGGTTTTTTGAGATTTAAATAAAAACATCATATAGAGCAAGGAAGCAAATTCCCCACAAATCGCAGATAGCATTGCACCAGCCGCAGCGTATTCTAAGCCAAAAGGCATAAAAGCAGCAGTTAAAACCGCTACTAACGTAATGCGAACAATTTGCTCGATTACCTGTGCATAGGCTGTAGGTTTCATATTTTGGCGTCCTTGGAAATACCCCCGTAAAACAGATGAAAGTGCTATAATAGGCACAATTGGAATGACAGCAAATAATGGAAAGATTGCGCGAGTGTCAGTTAGCATCGTTGTTGCAATTAATGGAGCAAGTAAAAACATTGCTGCAGTAAATAAGATGCTAAGCAGCCCAGTTATTGCAAGAGAAACGGCAAGGATTTTTTTTATACGCTGCCTATTACCAATAGCTTCTGCTTCTGCTACTAGCTTTGCTATGGCAACGGGTAAGCCTAGTTGTGTTAATGTCAACAATAGCAACATTGTAGGAATGGCCATCATGTAAAGACCAACGCCTTCAGCACCAAGCATTCTAGCCATAACAATTCGATTAATGAAGCCCAAAACTTTTGTAATAAAGCCTGCTGCTATTAAAATGAGCGTACCTCTAATAAAAGTTTGTTTAGTCATGGCAACCCTGCCTTTTCGTCTTAGAGCCTGTTTTAATACTATGTGTATGCTCAGTTGGACAGGACATGACAAGCATGTGTGACAACCATCAGATTGGTTAAATTGAGTTAAGATAGCAGGAACTGCTTTTATTTGTTAGTATATGTATACTTACTGTTTTTTTGAGGGGTTGGGTAAATGATTGAGAAACAACAATTTGATAGTTGGAAAGAAGATGTGCGACCTGTTCTTATCATTAAGTTAGAAGAATTCCATGAACTTGGTTATAATCGGGTGTCGGAGGAAGATCTATGGACTTATTGTATAGACAAGTTAAAGAAGCGGAAAGAATTTATGCCGTTTTATGCATTTGTAGATGAGCTGCTCTCTATTCAGCCTCAAGGTTATATGACTTGGTTGACGGTAAATACGTATAAAGAACCAGTTGATTGGTTTAAAGAATTTGAGGCGGCAACTGAACAGCAACATACAAACAGCTAGATAGCGTAGGAGGAAGAATGTATTATGGTGAAAAAAGGCAGGATTGCCCTTTTCTTTTTCATAGTTGCCCTTATGGCTACAGGCATAGCGCTCTTGGTTAGGCCTGTTATTAGTGATGTTAATTTAGGGCTTGACCTGCAAGGTGGATTTGAAGTTCTATACGAAGTTGAACCCATTAATGAAGGAGATACTATTAATGATGAGGCTTTATTATCCACAACGACTGCATTAAATGAACGTGTGAATACAATTGGCGTTTCCGAGCCAACTATTCAAATCGAAGGAGATAACCGAATTCGCGTTCAACTTGCTGGTGTACAAGATCAAGAATCTGCAAGAGAGATTTTAGCAACGGGTGGAGAGCTGACGATACGAGATGTCGATGACAATATTCTCCTTGATGGTAGTGATCTCACTCAAAACGGTTCAAGTGCTAGTTTGCATGCGGATACAAATCAGCCAATTGTAACCCTTACTTTAGATGATGGAGATCAATTTGGGGAAATTACACAAGAGCTTTCCCAGCGTCCGGATAATGAAAACCTTCTCGTAATGTGGTTGGACTTTGAAGAGGGCGATAGTTACGAAGAAGAGCGGTTAAAAGAAGACCCTAAATTTCTTTCGGCAGCTAGTGTACGTCAACCGTTATTTACTCGTAACGTTATGATTGAAGGAAATTTCACAACAGAAGAAACCCGTTTCTTAGCAGAAATATTAAATGCTGGCTCGCTTCCTGTTGATTTAAATGAAATTTATTCAACATCAGTGGGTGCTTCGCTTGGGGAGCAAGCGATGAAGCAAACGGTAAATGCAGGCTTAATTGGTGTTGCCTTGATTTTTATCTACATGATTATGTATTATCGTTTCCCAGGTGTGATTGCTGTAATTACACTTAGTGCCTATACATTTCTAGTATTAGTTATTTTTAATGCGCTGAATGCAGTGCTAACATTACCTGGGATTGCGGCTTTGATTTTAGGTGTAGGTATGGCAGTAGATGCGAATATCATTACCTATGAGCGAGTTCGGGAAGAAATAAAAACAGGGAAATCAATAAAGTCAGCCTACAAAGTGGGTGGTAGACGGTCATTTGCAACTATTTTTGATGCAAATATTACTACATTGATTGCTGCAGGAGTCATGTTTTATTTTGGGACGAGCTCAGTGCAAGGTTTCGCCGTTATGCTGATTATAAGCATTCTTGTCAGCTTTTTAACAGCCGTATGGGGATCGAGAGTGTTGCTAGGACTTTGGGTAGATAGCAAATTCTTGAACAAACGACCAGGTTGGTTTGGCGTGAAAAGAGGTGAGATTGATGAGCTTTAATCCGGAAAAATGGAATGTTGATTTAACAAAGCATCGACGGAAGTTTTTTGTTGGTTCTGGCTTGACGGTAATCATAGGAATCGTTTTGTTATTTACTATGGGGCTTAATTTAGGAGTCGATTTTGAGAGCGGATCAAATGTTGAAATTCAAACAGATGAACCACTAACGCAAGAACAAGTTCTTGCAGATTTTGAAGCAATTGACATTGATGACTCGTACGTACCTTCAGTTACTCTTGGGGGTGACCAAAGCCAAAATGCGAGCGCTCGGTTTGTTGATGAGTTTTCTCAACAAGAAATAGCTTTAATTCAATCTTACTTTGATGAGAAATATGGACACTCGCCTAATATCAGTACAGTATCTCCATTGGTAGGGGAAGAGCTTGCTCAAAATGCCCTACTTTCTGTACTTATCGCTTCAGTTGCAATTGTTATTTACATTGCATTTCGCTTTCAGTTTCTTTATGGAATCTCAGCGATCATTGGTTTATTGCATGATGCATTTATTATTATTGCTTTGTTTAGTCTACTGCAAATTGAAATTAACGTACCGTTTATAGCTGCGGTTCTGACGGTTGTTGGTTACTCGATCAATGATACAATTGTCACGTTTGACCGGATGCGTGAAAATGTAAACAAAGAAAAAGAAATTAACAGTTTTGAACGGCTTGCTCATATTGTTAATAAGAGTCTATTACAAGTGATAACACGTTCAATTAATACTGTCTTAACAGTTCTGTTTGCGTCGCTTGCTCTGTTTATTTTTGGTGGAGAAGCGATTCGCTCGTTCTCTCTTGCTCTTGTCATTGGTTTAGTTGCAGGAACCTATTCATCCATGTTCTTGTGTGCACAGATGTGGCTTGTTTGGGAATGGAAACGTCTTAAAAAGATAAAAAGCAAACCTCCAAAACAACCAGAGGAAGAATATATTTAATTGAATGAAGGAAGGTGAGTAGAATGAAGGCTCAAACAGCTTTTATTATCGGCGTAGTCGCAGCAATTATCATTGCGGTATTCGCGGTAATGAATGTAGAAAGTGTTCCAGTTAATTTGTTATTCGTAGAGGCAAAATGGCCGCTCATTTTAGTCATTCTTGGATCAGTACTGCTTGGAGCAATAGTAGCTGGGGCAATGTCCGTATTGAAAGTCCATCAACAAAAATTGGAAATCAAAAGGTTGCGAGCTTCAATCCAGTCTGAAAGTGTTAATGGGAGAGAAACAAGAAGCCGATTAACAAAATCAAAGAAGGATGATACCAATAAAAGCTAATATGGAAATGCATTGTCACCCTTCGATCACTCCTGTATAATAGGAGGGTCGAGGGGTGTTTTACATATGTTGCAATCAAAAGCAAGGTGGCGAATTTTAGAGCAAGATGAAACACTAGCAAGCAAGCTTTCGGAAGAGTTACGTGTTTCAGTTTTAGCAGCTCGCCTACTTGTACATCGTGGTATTACAGATAGTGAAACGGCTAAACGGTTTCTGTTAAAAGAAGAACCAGAGTTTCACAATCCTTTTTTATTAAAAGGCATGGAAGAAACAGTAAAACGCATAAATGTAGCAGTAGAATCAAATGAACGAATTCTTGTGTTTGGCGATTATGATGCAGATGGTGTAAGTTCAACTTCTGTTATGTTGACTGCATTACGCATGTATGGCGCTGAATGCGATTATTATATACCAAACCGCTTTACTGAAGGCTATGGTCCAAATAATCCTGCTTTAGAACAAGCAAAAGCTGAAGGTTATAGTCTTGTTATTACAGTAGACACGGGTATTTCTGCGCTCGAACAGGGCGTTTTTGCTAAAGAGATTGGGCTTGATTTCATTGTGACTGATCACCATGAACCGCCCCCGTCCTTGCCAGAAGCTTATGCAATTATTAACCCAAAACAACCGGAATGTTCTTACCCGTTTAAGGAATTGGCGGGTGTTGGAGTTGCGTTTAAAGTTGCTCACGCTCTTTTAGGGCGTGTTCCATATGAACTTCTTGAGTTTGCTGTAATTGGAACAATTGCTGATTTGGTACCGCTTGTTGATGAAAATCGATTGATTGCCAAAAAAGGTCTGCATGCATTGGAATCCTCTAGTAGACCCGGAATCCGGGCATTAAAAGAGGTATGTGGAATTAAACAAGAAACTATTGAAGCAGATCATGTTGGTTTTGGGATGGGTCCGAGATTAAATGCTGCTGGCAGGCTGGACTCTGCCGATCCTGCTGTTGAGTTATTATTAGCTGAAAATAGTGATTTGGCACAAGAACTTGCTGAAAAAATTGATCAATTGAACAAGGAAAGACAAACAATTGTGAATAAGATGACTGAAGAAGCAATTATGCTTGTTGATCAAGAATCTACAGTCCCTGAAGTAATTGTCATAGCGAAAGAAGGTTGGAATGCAGGGGTCATTGGAATCGTGGCTTCTCGTATCGTTGAAAAGTATTATCGTCCAACCATTGTGATGAGTATTGACCTCGAAAAAGGTGTGGCCAAAGGTTCTGCCAGAAGTATTGATGGATTTGATATGTTTCAAGAACTTTCGAAGAACCGGGATATCTTACCTCATTTTGGCGGACACCCTATGGCAGCTGGTATGACACTTGCACAAACAGATATTCTAGCATTGAGAGACAGATTAATTGCGCAAGCGCAAGAAACAATGTCCGATGAAGATTTCACCCCAATTACTGAGATTGATCTTGTGGCTGATGTAGAAGATATTACACTTGATGTGATTGGTCAGATTCAAGAATTGGCGCCTTTTGGGGTAGCGAATCGGAAGCCGACTGTGTTGATTCAAGACGCGGAAGTAGCGGATCTTAGGCGGATTGGTAGTGATTCAAACCATTTGAAATTGCAATTTGCTGGAGCTGAAAGGCCTCTTGACGGTATTGCATTTCGGATGGGGCATTTATTTGAAGAAATTACGCCTCAAGCTAAATTATCGGCAGTAGGGACGTTGTCTGTTAATGAATGGAATGGTAGGGTGAAGCCACAGTTGATGATCGCAGATCTAGCTGTAAAAGACTGGCAACTCTTTGATTGGCGAAGTGTAAAGCCAACTCGCTTAATAGAGCGAATGGGGGAGCTTCCGGCGACGAAAATGGTTCCAGTTGCTTTTCAATCGGAAACAAAAAAGAGGTTGGAACTGGAATCAACTATTTTTGATGCGCATGATCCACTTCCAAATATTGATGGAGCATATTTAGTGTTATTAGATTTGCCAGATGATCGTTCAGGACTGCAAAAGCTATTTAAAGGAGTTGGAACTCCGAGTCGTATTTATGTTGTCTTTTCTGAAGAAGAAGAAGCATTTTTTCAAACCAACCCGAACCGTGATCAGTTCAAATGGTATTATGCTTTCTTAAAGAAAAGAGGTACATTTTTAACTTCAGATATGGCAAAACTTGAAAAACATAAAGGTTGGTCTGCGCACACAGTTCAATTTATGACACAGGTATTCAGCGAATTAGGGTTTGTTGAGATTGAGGAAGGGCAAATCGTAACGGTTGAATTCCCTGAAAAAAAAGGCCTAGAGCATTCAAACTCATATAGGCAAAAACAAGAACAAGCTTGGTTAGAAAATGAATTTTTATACGCTTCTTATCATCAGCTTAAGGAATGGTTTGGATCAATGATTGAGACAGATGCGAATAAAAAAGAGGAGTCGATTTAATTGGATTACAAAAAATATATAACGATCGTTGAAAACTGGCCGCAAGAAGGAATTCGCTTCAAAGATATTACGACACTTATGCAAAATGGCCCAGCGTATAAAAGTGCAATTGCCGAGTTAACTGCCTATGCAAAAGAAAAAAATGCAGATGTAATCGTGGGACCAGAGGCACGAGGTTTTGTAGTAGGATGTCCAATTGCAACAGATATGGAAATTGGTTTCGTTCCAGTCCGTAAGAAGGGAAAACTACCTCGGGAAGTCATTGAATGCGATTATGGACTTGAATATGGAAAAGATTGCTTGACTATGCATAAAGATAGTATTACACCTGGGCAGCGTGTAGTCATTACGGATGATTTACTTGCTACAGGTGGCACAATTGAAGCAACGACAAAGTTAGTAGAAGAGCTTGGTGGAGAAGTGGTTGGAATGGCATTTTTGATCGAGCTCTCTTATATTGACGGTCGAAAAAAACTAGATAAATACGATATCTTTTCACTTATGACCTATTAGTCATTTCATATGATCAGCAAAAAAAGACGGCTGTATGTAAGTAACAGCCGTCTTTTTAGTTATTTCTAGTGGTTCTCCCCTTTACAAGGGTGAACGAGTAGCGGATAATAGAAAGAAAACTTGTCGAATGAGTAAGGTGATTTCATGACGATAGATCAGGTGCTCGAAAAAGCAAGCGCCTACTTGCATAAAGAAGACATTCTCTTTTTAGAAAGAGCATATGAATTTGCTGAAAAAGCGCATAGTGGTCAATACCGTAAATCGGGCGAACCATATATCTTGCACCCGGTGCAAGTTGCTGGCATTATCGTAGGTTTAGAGTTGGAGCCTAATACAATTGCAGCAGCTTTCCTTCATGATGTAGTGGAGGACACGGATGCGACTGTCGCTGATTTAGAAAAAGCGTTTAATGCTGAAGTTGCAATGCTTGTAGATGGCGTAACAAAGCTTAAGAAATTTAAATATAAATCAAAAGAAGAACAGCAAGCAGAAAATCATCGTAAAATGTTAATGGCGATGGCAAAAGATATTCGTGTGCTACTTATTAAGTTAGCCGATCGTCTGCACAACATGCGAACATTAAAATTTATGCCTCCACAAAAGCAGCGCATTACGTCAAATGAAACATTGGAAATATTTGCGCCGCTCGCCCATCGTTTAGGGATATCAACGATTAAATGGGAACTAGAAGATACAGCGCTTCGCTACTTAGATCCACAGCAATATTACCGAATTGTAAACTTGATGAAACGAAAAAGAGCAGAACGTGAGGATTACCTATCGGAAGTAATGGAGAAAATCGAAGACCAGTTGGCAGATGTGCATGTGACAGCTGAGTTGTCGGGTCGCCCAAAACATATTTATAGTATTTATCGAAAAATGGTGATTCAACAAAAACAGTTTAACGAGATTTATGATTTGCTTGCGGTTCGTATTATCGTCAAGAACATTAAGGATTGCTATGCAGTATTAGGTGTTATTCACACATGTTGGCGCCCAATGCCTGGACGATTTAAAGATTATATTGCGATGCCAAAAGCGAATATGTATCAATCATTACACACGACTGTAGTAGGTCCTAATGGTGATCCTCTTGAAGTTCAAATTCGGACAGATGACATGCATCGGGTAGCAGAGTATGGGGTGGCTGCTCACTGGGCATATAAAGAAGGAAAGACATTATCAAGCAATCGTTATTCTTTTGAGGACAAGCTTAGTTGGTTTCGCGATGTGATTGAATCTCAGACGGATACAAATGATGCACAAGAGTTTATGGAATCTATGAAAATGGACCTTTTTTCTGATATGGTTTTTGTCTTTACGCCAAAAGGCGATGTAGTGGAACTCCCGCGGGGATCAGTTCCACTTGATTTCGCTTATCGCATTCATAGTGAAATTGGAAATCGTTGTATCGGGGCAAAAGTGAATAGTAAAATGGTTCCGCTTGATCATGAATTAAAGACGGGCGATATTGTTGAAGTAATGACATCAAAACATTCATATGGTCCGAGTCATGATTGGTTAAAATTAACGAAGTCTTCTCATGCAAAAAACAAAATTAAACAATGGTTCAAAAAAGAAAAGCGCGAAGAAAATGTCGCTAAAGGGAAAGAAACGATTGAGAGAGAAATTAGAGCTCTTGATTTTGAGCCTAAAGACATACTGACACCAGATAATTTAAGTGAGGCTACTAATAAGTTTAGTTTTGCTGGTGAAGAGGATATGTATGCTGCTGTTGGTTATGGTGGTATTAGCGGTAAGCAAATAGTTAATAGGCTTACTGAGAAACTCCGGAAAGCAAAAGATAATGAACAGGAGAATCTATCTCTTGATGCTGCTCTAAATGAGATTCAATCGTTTGCGCCTAGCAAGCGAACAAATTCGATTGGTGTCCATGTTAAAGGAGTCGATAATTTACTGATTCGTCTAGCGCGTTGTTGTACACCGGTACCAGGTGATTCAATAATTGGTTATATTACAAAAGGTAGAGGTGTGTCTATCCACCGTACTGATTGTCCAAATGTGACTTTTGAAGATGAATCTAGTTCAAGATTACTTGAAGTGGAATGGGAAGGCGAGAGTCACGTATCTAAATCATATAGCGTTGATATAGAAATTACTGGCTTTGACCGAAACGGCCTCTTAAATGAAGTATTGCAAACGATGACTGAAACACGCACTCAAATTAATACTGTTTCTGGTCGCTCAGATCATAAACATAAAATTGCAACGATCGAAATGAGTATCTCAATCACAAACATTGCGCATTTGCAAAAAATTGTTGATAAAATTAAGCAGTTAAAAGATATTTATTCAGTGCGTAGAGTGACGCACTAAAAGTAGGCAGGTGTAAGAAAAATGCGTGTTGTTGTGCAACGTGCAAAAGAGGCAAAAGTTCAAGTTGATGAAAAAACAATCGGTCAAATTGATAAGGGGCTTGTATTGTTAGTAGGGATTAGTAATGAGGACAACGAAAATGATGTACGTTTCTGTGCTGAAAAAATAGCTAATTTGCGTATTTTTGAAGACGAAACAGGAAAAATGAATTTTTCTGTTCTTGAAAATGAAGGAGCGATTTTGTCCATTTCTCAATTTACACTTTATGGTGATTGTAAAAAAGGGCGGCGTCCTAATTTCATGAAAGCAGCTAAACCAGACTATGCAAACATCTTGTACGAGCAATTTAACCAATTATTGATTGAACGAGGTCTTAAGGTAGAAACGGGCAAGTTCGGTGCTATGATGGATGTGTCGCTCGTAAATGATGGTCCAGTGACTTTAATTATAGAAAGTTAGAAAGCAGTTTTTAAAACTGCTTTCTTTTTTTTATTTGAAGTGCGTTATATGAGTTAACGTAGTAAAAGAACAATTCACTTTTATGAAAGCGGTTATTTAACGCTTGACAAAAAAAGCGAAACAAGTAAAGATAGATATATATGAGAACGATTTCATAAAAGGGGGTGACTCAATGTCCACAATTAAAGATGTAGCATTACGTGCGGGAGTTTCAAGGTCTACGGTTTCTAGAGTGATGAACAACCACCCGTATGTTGATGAAGAAAAACGACGTGCAGTCAAAGAAGCAATGATGGAGTTAGGTTATTCACCAAATTCCTCGGCTCAACGCCTCCGAGGAACGGAAACAAGAACAATTGCCGTCCTTGTTTCTCGCATTGTTAACCCTTTTTTTGGTGCAATCGTCGATGCGATGGATGAGGTGGCCGCTGAGCACTCATACCGGCTTATTTTGTGCAATACTAGAGGAAATGCAAATCAAGAGTTACATTTTCTTCAGTTGCTTCAAACGAAACAAGTTGACGGTGTGATTTTCGCATCTCTTGTGAATGATTGGGAAACGATTAGACCATTTTCGGAATACGGTCCGATCGTATTTTGTAACGAATATTTACGTGAAGCGGAAGGTGTACCGGTCATTACAATTAATCAAAAACAAGCTATGTATGATGCAACGATGCACTTAATCACAAAAGGGTATGAACGAATTGCTTACTGCAATATTTATGATCCACTAAAACAGCAATCAACTTTATCAGCTCTAGCGGAAGACCGATTTTTAGGGTATAAGAAAGCGATGGAAGAAGCAAAAATGTCTTGTGATGAGAGTTGGCGATTTGCTGGTCACTCTGTGGAAGATGGGAAACGAATTTTTAAGGAACTAAATAATTTGGCAGGGAAACCTGATGCAATCATTACGGGGAGTGATGAGATTGCAGCAGGTATCATTGCTGAGGCAAAAGGGAATGGGTGGAGAGTTCCAGATGATTTAGCTGTTGTTGGATTTGATAATCAGCCTACAGCTGTTTTACTCGATCCTAAACTAACAACCATCCATCAACCAACTCTTGAAATGGGAAGGGAGGCTATGGCTCAAATGTTAGCTGCCGTTAAGAAAGAACCAAAGCTTGCACAAGTGTTGTATTTAGCAGCACCGTTACTAATTAGGCAATCAACTTAAAAAATAAGTGTTTAATAAGGCGAAGGAGGAGAAGTTAGGATGAACGTAACAATTTGGAATGAGTTTAGACATGAGAAAAAGAATGAGATGGTGGCAGAAATTTATCCTGGTGGGATCCATGGGGCGATTGCTAGTTTTTTAGAAGAGGAACATAAAATAAGTACGGCAACATTGGATGAACCAGAGCATGGATTAACTGAAGACGTTTTAAACCAAACGGATGTCTTAATTTGGTGGGGGCATATTGCGCATCATGAAGTGGAAGATGCAGTGGTAGCTCGTGTACATAAACGTGTATTGGAGGGGATGGGTTTAATCGTTCTTCATTCAGGTCATTTTTCTAAAATCTTCAAATCACTTATGGGCACTAGTTGTGACTTAAAGTGGCGCGAAGCTGATGAGAAAGAACGTCTATGGGTGGTTAGCCCGAGTCATCCTATTGCCGAAGGAATTGATGAACATTTTGAGCTCGAAAAAGAAGAAATGTATGGGGAACACTTTGACATTCCCGATCCAGATGAAATCATCTTTTTAAGTTGGTTCCAAGGTGGAGAAGTTTTCCGAAGTGGGTGTACGTTTAATCGAGGAAATGGCAGAATCTTTTATTTCCGTCCTGGTCATGAGACTTTCCCAACTTATAAGGACAATAATGTCCAGCGTGTTATCCAGAATGCAGTAAAATGGGCCGCTCCAACAAAACGCAATGTTCCAGTCTATGGAAATGCAAAGGCGTTAGAGCCTGTACCAGGACAGAGCAAGTGATGAAACTGAAAATAGGTATTATTGGAGCTGGAGGAATAGCGACAAACCGGCATATCCCGGTGCTCTTTAAATTAAATGAAGTAGAAGTATGCGGCTTATACGATGTCAGAAAAGAGCAAGCGGAGAAGGTTGCTCAACTATTTTCGATTCCTTTTATTGCTGAAAGTGAGGAAGCTTTATTTAATAAAGTAGATGCAGTCATTATTTGTACTCCTAATAAATTTCATCATCTTTCTGCAATTAAGGCGCTTGAGGCAGGAAAGCATGTTTTCTGTGAAAAGCCAATGGCAATTTCAAGTAAAGATGCGCAAGCAATGGAAGATGCAGCTAATGCAGCTCAGAAAGTGTTGCAAATTGGATATCATTATCGATTTAAAAAGGATTCTTTGGCTGCTAAGAAAGCGATCTCGAATGGGCAAATTGGCGACCCTGTTGTTGTACGTGTTGAAGCCATGCGACGGCGAAAAGTCCCTGGGTGGGGTGTGTTTACGAATAAAGAAATTCAAGGTGGAGGTTGTTTAATTGACTACGGGTGCCATTTGCTCGATTTAGCTATGTGGTTAATGGATTTTCCGGAAATCGAATCCATACAAGGGCAAACGTATGAACTGGTAAGCCGAGATGCTGACCAAGTCAATGAGTGGGGAATTTATGATGCTACGACAATTGATGTGGAAGATCATGCAACTGCTTATATTCGATTTACTAGCGGAGCAACAATGCTATTTGAAACCTCGTGGGCAGCAAATGTTCCAGAAGATAAAGAGACTTTGAGCATTTCTGGAACAAAAGGAGGTATGACGGTTTTCCCTTATTCGCTAAATAAAGCGACACAAGGCATGTTGACGACAACAAAAGCTGATTGGATCTCGGGTGAAGATGAAGAACTTGCTCAGCTAAGGCATTTTGTATCATGTTGTATTGAGGATACACTGCCCATTGTAAAAGCAAATGAAGCTAAGCGGGTTTCAGCTATAATCGAAGAGATTTACAGACAAAGTATTTAACACATAAAACCTATCCCTTACTAGCGGATAGGTTTTATTTACTTATATGTTTAAATGGCTTGCAAAGTGGCTATGCTAATTAGAAATTACGTTACAAGGGAGCGGGTAGATTGCGTGTCCATGATAAGCAGATAAATGCTGAAAACCGGAACGAACTAAACGATCAAGTCCCAGGATTACAAATGCTTGAAGGGCATTTTTATTATGAAACGGGAATCACATCTAGAGATTTACCTTTATTCAGAAAACAACAAAACCGAAATTAACTATTGACATGACGGCGTCAAATTCGTATAGTTAGAAGCAACTTAAATATGTAAGATGTACCAATGACAAGGCATAGTAGTTAAGGGATTATAGATGTAAAGAGAGGACTTCCACGGCTGAGAGAAGTCTCATCTACCGAAACGAATGAACACCTTAGAGGTTTTTTCCTGAAAAATCATTTTGATTTGTAGGGAAAAACGTTGCTGGCGTTAACAGACAAAAGTGGAGGCTAGCGCCTCAATTTGGGTGGCACCACGGGATAAACTCTCGTCCCAGATGATTAATATCATCTGGGACGAGAGTTTTTTTGTTTTAAGAAAAGGAGAGGGATGTTATGTCAGTACAGTTACCACGAGGAACCCAAGATATATTGCCCGAAGATGCAGTAATCTGGCAGTATATCGAAAAAGTCGCTAAAGAAGTATGTGAAACCTATAACTTTGAAGAAATAAGAACACCTATATTTGAGCATACGGAAGTATTTACAAGAGGTGTTGGCGATACAACAGATATAGTTCAAAAGGAAATGTATACGTTTAAAGATAGAGGTGATCGAAGTTTAACGCTTCGCCCTGAAGGCACAGCCTCTGTTGCGCGTTCGTATGTTGGGAATAAACTGTTTGGATCACCGAATCAGCCTACAAAACTTTATTATACTGGACCGATGTTTCGTTATGAGCGTCCCCAAGCAGGGAGAATGCGTCAATTTGTTCAATTTGGAGTGGAAGCACTTGGAAGTGCAAGTCCCCAATTAGATGCAGAGGTTTTGGCGTTACTAGTTGATATATGCAAACGTTTAGGCATTGTGAATTTAAAACTGGTTATTAATTCACTTGGCGATTCAGAAAGTAGAATTGCGCACCGCGAAGCACTTATTAGCCACTTTAAACCAGCGATTGGCGAATTTTGCAGCGATTGCCAAGCTCGTTTAGAAAAAAATCCATTACGAATTCTCGACTGTAAAAAAGATCGGGAGCACCCTTTAATGAACACAGCGCCTTCAATTCTTGACTTTTTAAATGATACTTCAAGCAATTATTTTACTCAACTAAAAGAAACGCTTGATATGCTAGGTATTTCTTATACTGTTGACCCAACACTTGTTAGAGGGCT
Organism: Shouchella patagoniensis; assembly: GCF_002019705.1. Taxonomy (GTDB): domain Bacteria; phylum Bacillota; class Bacilli; order Bacillales; family Bacillaceae_D; genus Shouchella; species Shouchella patagoniensis. Next base: position 179,151 of record NZ_KV917377.1, read on the forward strand.
TGATTATTATAACCATACTGCTTTTGAGTTAATGAGCACAGCACCTGGTTTTGGTGCGATTACAACATTATGTGGTGGTGGCCGCTACAACGGTCTTGTACAAGAATTTGGAGGACCCGAAACTCCAGGGATTGGGTTTGCATTCAGTATTGAACGTTTTATTCTAGCGATGAAGGCAGAACAAGTGGAGTTACCAAAGAGACGAAATTTAGACGCTTACGTTGTTGCGCTTGGTGATGAAGCGAATAAAAGAGCACCATTGATTGTACACCAATTAAGGCAAGCAGGACTTCGAGTGGATAAAGATTACTTAAACAAAAAAATGAAAGCACAATTAAAAGCAGCGGATCGTTATGCAGCTTCATGCACGGTCATTATTGGTGATGATGAGCTTTCCCGAGAAGAAGCTGTTATTAAACATATGAGTTCCGGCGAACAAAAAACAATACCATTAAGTGAATTAGTGAGTCATATAGTAGACCTAAGAGGAGGAAAACAAAATGATTAAACGAACACACCACTGCGGTCAGCTTGGAGTAGAGCTTGCAGGAGAGCAAGTCGAATTAAAAGGATGGGTGCAGCGCCGCCGTGACCTTGGTCAAGTAATCTTCTTAGATGTAAGAGACCGTTCAGGCATCGTACAAACAGTCTGTAGCCCGGATATTAGCAAGTCTGCTTTGGAAGCGGCGGATAAAATTCGTAACGAATACATTGTTGCAATAAAAGGGACGGTAGTTGAAAGATCGGCTAATGCAGTTAATGAAAAACTAGCCACGGGGTTAATCGAAATTCATGTAGATGAATTAGAATTGATTAATTCATCAAAATCACTTCCGTTTCAAATCGAAGCAAATACAGAAGCTTCTGAAGATGTACGTTTAAAATATCGATATTTAGATTTACGTCGACCTGATATGCAAGAATCATTTGCGATGCGTCATCGTGTGATGAAAACAGTGCGAGATTTTCTAGATAATGATGGTTATTTAGAAATTGAGACGCCAATGCTTACTAAGAGTACACCAGAAGGTGCTAGAGATTATTTAGTCCCAAGTCGAGTTCATCCAGGGGAATTTTATGCTTTGCCTCAGTCTCCACAGATTTTCAAGCAATTATTAATGGTATCTGGTTTCGAAAAATATTTTCAAATTGTTCGCTGTTTCCGTGATGAAGACTTGCGTGCAGACAGACAACCTGAATTTACCCAAATTGATATTGAAACAAGTTTTCTTGACACAGAAGAAATTTTGGCAATGACAGAAAGCATGATGCAGCGTCTTATGAAAGAAACACACGATCTAGAAGTTGAGCAGTCATTTGATCGTATAACGTATGATGAAGCAATGAATCGTTATGGTTCTGATAAGCCAGATACACGTTTTGGGATGGAGCTTATCGAGCTCTCAGAAGTGTTAAAAGACACGGACTTTAAAGTCTTCAAAAGTGCGATCGAGTCAGGGGGTATCGTGAAAGGGTTAAAGCTAGAAGGTGGCGCAGACCAAATGTCCCGTAAAGAAATCGATGCATTAACTGATTTTGTAAAGCCTTACGGAGCTAAAGGTTTAGCTTGGCTAAAAGTGGACCAAGACGAATTAAAAGGTCCGATTGCAAAATTCTTTAATGAAGAACAAGCACAAGCCTTAATTACGGCAATGGATGCGAGTGCAGGAGACCTACTATTTTTTGGAGCTGATAAAAAGCAGGTTGTATTTGACTCACTTGGTGCACTACGCTTAAAATTCGGTAAAGACTTCGACTTAATTGACAAAAGCAAATTTAATTTTCTATGGGTAGTTGATTTTCCACTTGTTGAATATGATGAACAAGCGAAACGCTATGTTGCCTTACACCACCCGTTTACTCGTCCGAAAAAAGAAGATGAACACTTAATGGAATCAAAACCAGAAAGTGTTCGTGCAGAAGCATATGACCTTGTTTTAAATGGCTATGAGCTTGGTGGAGGTTCTCAGCGTATTTATGAACGAGGTTTGCAAGAAAAAATGTTTGCGTTATTAGGATTTAGCGAAGAGGCAGCAAAAGAAGAGTTTGGCTTTTTGCTTGATGCATTCGAATATGGAACACCTCCACATGGTGGAATTGCACTTGGTCTTGACCGCATCGTAATGTTGTTAGCACAGAAGAACAATTTGCGCGAAGTCATTGCATTTCCAAAAACAGCTAGTGCAAGTGATTTATTAACAGAAGCGCCAGGATCAGTTAGTGTTGAGCAATTAATTGATTTAAACCTCTCTGTTATTGCAAAACGTAGTTGACAATAAGCCTCAGCTCATTCTATAATGTGCAATATTAACAAAATACCAGAAAATTTAATATTACTTATCCAGAGTGGTGGAGGGACCTGACCCGACGAAACCCGGCAACCAGTTTTTTTAAAACAAAGGTGCTACTTTCAGCAGAACGATGTGTTCTGGAAGATAAGTGAGGTGCCCCCCTTTTCTTATCGAAGAGGGGGGTTATTTTGTTTTATTATTAGCTAAGGAGTGGGAAATGTGAAAATTGGTCTAATCGGTTTTGGAACTGTAGGAACAGGGATTTATGAACGCATCATACAATCTCAAGATGAAATTGAACGGTTGCTAGGTAAACGAATCAATATTGTTTCAATTCTTGTGAAAAACCAAGCGAAAGTGCGCGACGCTTCCGTCATTGAGCGAGTGACTTCTTCTTGGGAGCACTTCTTAAAAACCGACTATGATCTTGTTTTTGAAGCGATGAATGGGACGGAACCGGCAAGGACGTATACGAAAGCACTATTAAAAAGAGGAATCCCGGTTATTTCAGCAAATAAGAAGCTAGTTGCTACCCATGGAGAAGAGCTTGAGGATACCGCACAGCAAGCGAATGTATATTATGGTTGGGATGCTGCAGTTTGCGGGGCAGTTCCAATCGTAAATGTATTAAAAACGGTCTTACCAACAACGGAAATTAGCTCTGTTCAAGGCGTTCTAAATGGAACAACAAATTATATTCTGACAAGAATGAAAGAAGGTAAAACGTACATAGAAGCGTTAGAAGAGGCGCAGCAATTAGGTTATGCAGAGGAAGATCCTTCTGCAGATGTAGAAGGTTTTGATGCAGCTTATAAGATAGGTTTACTAGCAAAGTTATGTTTTGGAGAATGGATAAAACCTGATCTAATCGCTCGTGAAGGAATTAAGTTGATTGATGTGTGGCATATTCAAGTAGCACTTGAGTTAGGCTTTTCGTTAAAATTACTAGCGCAAGCTGCTGTGAATAAGCGAGGAGATCTTGTTTGTTCCGTGAAGCCCACTTTTATCGCATCAACCCATCCATTGGCAGCAGTTGAGGATGTGATAAATGGCGTTTGTATAAACGGGACAGCGATCGGTCAACTAGTATTTTCTGGACCTGGTGCGGGTAAACAAACGACTGCCAACAGTGTTGTGGAAGATTTTGTCCTACACGAACAGAATAGAAAATTAAAACGTGAGCCACGTATAGAAAAGTTGACTGAGAAAGAGCAAGACGGAAAGGAATTATGGTTGATTAAAGAAGGGGAAAGAGAGTTGGCGCAAGAACTTGTGAGAAAAACAAAGAAATGGGCAGAAAAAGAAGTGGTAGGAGGGTCCGTCTTATTAGTCAATTCTCCAACGTACCCGGTGCCGTTTGCCACATATCCATTAATTGGGTCCGCTTCATTGAGAAGTAAAGAGACCGCAAAAAGGTAACCGTTATGGTCGAAATTTCGTTTCAGGCATTCGTTTCTTAAATTCTTTAATTAGTTCGTCCGGTGCTGTTTTAATCTTATAAGTTGATACACCTTGACTTGTATGAAGATATAGGAACCCGAGTGTATCTTTTTTATTGCTTGGAAAACGATAGGATATATCAAACACAGATTCAATTGGATAATAATCGTGTGTCGTTTGAATTCGGTCTTCATATAAGCTTAATTCGAATGACGTTTCGACAATTCTTTTTTCTAACATTCCTATTTCTTGTTTCACTTCAATACACCGTTGTGTGACAATTGCGTTCATATCATCAGCTCCTCTTTTTGATAAGTTAACATATTTCTAAGTAAAACTCGAGTGATTATGTAGTTTAAAAATCATGCTTGGCGGTTAATAATGACTATACCAACGTGAATGAGACAAAAGTCGTAATTTTTCGAAAGGTTATTGCTTAGAAATAGTCCATCTGTTAAGATACATATACAACTTAAATCCTGAGATGTACGTAAGGACGTTACTCTTTGAGCCAACACCTTAAAAAAGGGAGCTTGTCGTTGTTGATCTGCTTACATGCCCCGCAAGCTGGGGACGTATAATGATTAATGCAAAGCACCCACCTGCCTGGCAGGTTCAAAGCTTCATTTTCCTACGGCATACTCGGGATCATACTTATGAGCTAAAGTGACCTAGTTGGTTGCTTTTTTTATGTGTTTTTTTCTGTCAATGTGGTATGATCACAAAAGGAAAAGCTTGTTATAAAGGAGATTGATCATAAAATGCTACACCAATTTTCACGAAATGAACTAGCGATTGGCCATGATGGTCTTGAACGATTAAAAGGAAGTACAGTGGCTGTTCTTGGGATAGGCGGAGTAGGTTCTTTTTCTGCTGAGGCACTTGCCAGATCCGGAGTGGGGAAAATTGTACTTGTAGATAAAGATGATGTGGATATTACAAATGTGAATCGACAAATACATGCATTGATTTCGACTGTTGGACAGCCTAAAGTTGATCTAATGGCCAAGCGTATTGAAGAAATAAATCCAGAATGCAAGGTTGTCTCTTTAAAAATGTTTTACACAGAGGAAACGTATGAGTCTTTCTTTGATCATAAGCTAGATTATGTTGTTGACGCAAGTGATACGATTGCATATAAAATTCATTTAATAAAGGAATGTAAGAAGCGGAATATCCCACTTATTTCTAGTATGGGTGTTGCGAATAAGATGGATCCAACACGATTACGAATAACAGATATCTCGAAAACAAGCTATGATCCGATTGCTAAGGTCATTCGAACGAGATTACGTAAAGAAGGCATTCATAAGGGTGTTACAGTGGTTTTTTCCGATGAGAAGCCTATTAAGATTCGTGAGGATATTCGGAAGGAAATCGTACCAGAGTCTGCTGAAGAAGGTTCAATTCGTAAAGCAAAAATGCCTCCTTCATCAAATGCTTTTGTACCTTCGGTTTCTGGTTTAATTATGGCAGGTCATGTCATTACTACTTTATTAGATGGAATAGAAATTAATCGATTATCATAAAAACATTTTAAGGCATCGTAAGATCGTCAGTATTTAGCAAAGTTGTTGCCGAGAGTCTTGGCAACGTTTTAAATGAATCAACTATTTACTCAATAGTAAAAAAGCTTGTCGACAGTCTCTTGTTAAGGGGCTGTATCGACAAGCTTTTTTTATTTCTCTAGTTTTTCGAGGTTTCCATTTCCTTCCATGCGAAAAGCGGTTTGGTCTTCGATTGTGTCTTCGAGAATGGCCATCCGTCTTGCACGGTTCATAATAGAAATAAGTGATTGATAATCTTCTTCAATCATACTATGTTCTTGTTTATTTCTGGCGAGCATTGTTTCTAAATCATTTAATTTTGATGAAGTTCTCTTGAGCTCCGTACGCAAACGATCGTTTTCTAATTTTAGACTACTGGATTGTTCAGTTTGATTCTCGAGTTGTCTTAATTGAACAATAATCGAATCAATTGTTACTGAACCGCTAGTGTTTGACGGCGTCCGATAAAACGATGGTTCTACTATGTTTGTTCGTTCAAATGTTTTTGGTTGAAAGAAGCTGGATGATAGCTCGCGTTTTCGTTCTTTCCTTTCACGTTTAGCTTGGTCTATATGGGTTAAATGTTTCTGTCTCACAACTGCATTCCATCGAAATCCGCATGCTGCAGAAGTTCGATTTAGTGCATCTCCGACTTCATCAAACGCTTTTAATTGTGTGCTTCCTTCTTTTATATGATTTAGGACTGTCTCAGCTAACAGTACATCATCTTCATGGGACCATGCATCTTGTCTTATTTTCATTATCTCAACTCCTGCGATATGTCTTTGTTTTTACTTTTTCCAGTCTTGTTCTTTTTTATACTAGGCTAGTAAAAATCCATTTGAGTAAAGGAGATTATTTTGTCGAGATTGTTGTAACAGAAGCATTGACAGTCTATTTATTAACAGGATGACAGTTTAGGAGCAGCAAAAAAACGCAAGAAGAATAGACTTACTTGCGTTTTTTGTATAAATCGGCTAATGCTTGTTCAAATTTGCCTGTTTGTTTTGGTTCGTAATAACGGTGATTCTTGAATGAGTCTGGCAAATATTGCTGACGAACCCAAGCATCAGGAAAGTCATGCGGGTATTTATATTCCGTGCCTCGACCTAAATTTTTGGCTCCTTGATAATGCGCATCTTTGAGGTGACGAGGGATTTCACCACTTCCACCATCTCTAAGTGACATTAATGCTTCATCGATTGCCTTATATGCACTGTTGCTTTTAGGAGACAGTGCTAGTTCGATGACGGCGTTAGCGAGAGGAATTCGTGCCTCTGGTAGTCCAATCCTTTCCGAGGATTCAATCGCGGCAAGCGTCCTTGAACCAGCTTGTGGATTCGCAAGACCGATGTCTTCATAGGCAATAACTAATAGGCGTCGATGGATGCTAACAAGATCTCCTGCTTCTATTAGTCTGGCTAAGTAGTGCAGGCTTGCATTCACATCGCTCCCACGAATCGACTTCTGAAAAGCAGAGAGTACATCATAGTGAGCGTCCCCATTTTTGTCATGTTGAATGCTTTTTTTCTGAATGCTTTGCTCTGCAGCGGAGAGAGAGACAGTTCTTACATTGTCTTTTCCTTTCAATGTAGAAAGAACGGCTAGTTCAAGAGCATTTAGAGCAGCACGTACATCTCCTCCACAAGCAAGGGATAAGTGAGTAATCGCTTCTGGTGCAATATCAATATTCTCATTTCCGAGGCCGTTTTCTACATCAGTAAGCGCGCGATTTAACGCTTTTTCAATGTCTTCTGGTGCTAATTGCTCTAACTCAAATATATGACACCTGCTACGTATTGCCGGATTTATGGAATGGTATGGGTTTGCGGTTGTTGCACCAATAAGTAGAAGAAGGCCACTTTCTAGGTGGGGCAATAAAAAATCTTGTTTTGCTTTATCAAGTCGATGGACTTCATCAAGAATTAAAATTAAAGAGCCATACATCTTCGCTTCTTCAACTGTGGTTTCCATATCTTTTTTATTGTGTACGGTCGCATTAAGCAACCGAAAGTGTTGACCGCTTGAACCGGCAATTGCACTGGCTATTGATGTTTTTCCTGTGCCTGGCGGTCCATAAAGCACCATAGATGAAAGCTGGTCAGCTTCCACCATTCTCCGCAGAAGCTTGCCTTCATCAAGAAGACTATGCTGACCAATGACGTCATCAATTGATGTCGGACGCATGCGGAATGCTAACGGTTGTCTTTTCATTAAAAATCCCTCCTGTTAGGTGGTGCTCTTCGTAGTGTAGCGCACGATAGGACTACTTGTCCAAACTTAAAACAAGCCTGAATTTCTATCAATCCGGTATGAAAACATGCTATAATGTCAAATGATTATAGAATGGTGGAATAAGTAAGGTATAGGGACAAAGGAAATGACGATGTTTTGTTTTTAACTGCGAGATCGCCAGAAAACATGCTTATTTAAAAAGGAGAATGACTTATGAAAATTTCAACAAAAGGGCGCTACGGACTAACAATTATGATGGCTCTTGCCAAAAAAACTGGTGAGGGACCTGTTTCCTTGAAATCAATCGCTAAGGAATATAAACTATCAGAGCACTATTTAGAACAATTAATTGCACCACTTCGAAACGCAATGCTTGTAAAAAGTGTCCGTGGAGCATACGGTGGTTATATGTTAGCAAAGGATGCTGAGGCCATTACTGCGGGTGATATCATTCGTGTACTGGAAGGTCCAATTAGTCCTGTAGAAGTGCTGGAAGATGAAGAGCCTGCAAAACGTGACTTATGGATTAAAATTCGTGATGCAGTGAAAGACGTGTTAGATAAAACAACCCTTGCAGACTTAGCGAACTTTAAAGAAGAAGGCGAGCAAGATTATTATATGTTTTATATTTAATGGAATGATGGAAGGTGCGGTTTATGGAACAAATTTATCTTGACCATGCTGCAACGTCTCTTTTGCACCCAGCAGCGTTAGATGCGATGTTACCTTATTTTGCGGAGGATTTTGGCAATCCCTCAAGTACACATCAATTTGGAAGGGTTGCGAGACAAGGTTTAATGGAAGCTCGTAAGACAATTGCTGCTTATTTGCAAGCAACAGAACATGAGGTCTTGTTTACAAGTGGTGGTACAGAAGCAAATAATCTTGCTTTAATTGGCTATGCACGGGCGAATAGAGAAAAAGGAAATCATATTATTACGACCGAGATCGAACATCATGCCGTTTTGCATACATTAGATCAATTAAAGTCTGAAGGGTTTTTAGTAACATACTTGAAAGTGAATGAAGAGGGTCTCGTTTCTATTGAGGACGTTCGTAAGGCATTAACGGACAAGACGATCCTTGTTTCGGTAATGTATGGAAACAATGAGGTTGGGGTTGTACAACCGATTGAAGAAATTGGTGAACTTCTATTAGGTCATCAAGCAGTTTTCCATACAGATGCAGTTCAAGCAGCAGGACTCTTGTCACTTGACGTCGAAGCTCTGAATGTTGACATGATGTCTATTGCTAGTCATAAATTGAATGGTCCAAAAGGTGTTGGATGTTTGTATGTTCGGGACCGATTAAAACTTTCACCATTATTTTTTGGTGGTGAACAAGAAAGAAAACGTCGCGCTGGAACAGAAAACGTACCGGGAGCTGTTGGTTTTGCAAAGGCTTTGTCAATTGCGAACGACAATCGAGAACAACGGATTTCTGATTATAAACATTACCGGGAGATTTTTCATTCCATAATGAAACGTCACGAGATTCGTGTAACAGAAAATGGCTCAGAAGTGTTACGGCTGCCTCATATACTAAATGTTTGTTTCGAAGGGATTCACACAGACCAATTATTGATGAAACTCGATTTACTTGGTATTGCTGCCTCTGGTGGGTCGGCTTGTACAGCAGGTGCCCATGTTCCTTCCCATGTTATCAATGCAATGTATGGATCAGGAAGTAAACAGCTTCAAGAAGCTGTTCGTTTTAGTTTTGGACTATCAAATACTGAAGATGAAGTAAGACGTGCATTTGAAAAAATCGCATCATCTGTTAAGGATGAACGTGAACGAAGCGAGTTTATTGTATAAGGTTTTATGCAAGGAAAGTGGGGAACAAAAATGAAAAAAAAACCAGAAGACACACGTGTAGTAGTAGGGATGTCTGGTGGCGTTGATTCTTCTGTTACAGCATTACTGTTAAAAGAACAAGGCTATGATGTGATCGGAATTTTTATGAAAAACTGGGATGACACAAATGATGCTGGTTTTTGTTCAGCTACTGAGGATTATGAAGACGTAGAACGAGTCGCTCAACAACTTGGTATTCCGTATTACTCTGTTAACTTTGAAAAACAGTACTGGGATAAAGTATTTACTTATTTCTTAGATGAATATAAAGCTGGACGAACACCTAATCCTGATGTTATGTGCAACAAAGAAATTAAATTCAAAGCATTTTTAAATCATGCTATCTCCCTTGGTGCTGATTATGTGGCAACGGGACATTATGCTCAATTAGAAGAAGTAAACGGTGAATTCCGCCTTATTAAAGGTAATGATACAAATAAGGATCAGACGTATTTTTTGAATGCTCTTACCCAAAAACAACTTTCTAAAGTAATGTTTCCCTTAGGTCACTTACCAAAATCAGAGGTGCGTAAATTAGCCTCTGAAGCTAAATTAGCAACTGCAACAAAAAAAGACAGTACAGGAATTTGTTTTATTGGAGAACGGGATTTTAAGGAGTTTTTACAAACATTCCTACCTGCTCAACCTGGTAATATGGAAACGACCGATGGCATAGTGAAAGGGCAGCACGATGGTTTGATGTACTACACGTTAGGTCAACGCCAAGGTCTTGGTATTGGTGGTGCAGGTGAGCCTTGGTTTGTGATTGACAAAGACCTTGATCGTAATGTTCTTATTGTTGGACAAGGGTATCATCATCACGGGCTCTATTCAGAAGCATTACATGCAGTTAACATGAACTGGATTTTGAATACTCCGCGTGTTGAACCATTTACATGTAAAGCGAAATTCCGTTACCGTCAAGAAGATCAAGACGTTACAGTAATACCTGGTGATGATGGAAAAGCGTATATTAAATTTCATGATGCGCAGCGCGCGATTACGCCTGGCCAAGCTGTCGTTTTATATGAAGGCAACCGTTGCATTGGCGGGGGAACAATTGATGTAGTAGTGCGGGAAAATGCCTAATTGGTGTTTTCCCCTTTTTAAATGAGGAGGAATTATAGTGGATAATCAAAAAGGCATTGAACTGATGCGTGAGGGAAAGTATGAAGAAGCTGCACAAGAATTTACGGCATATATTGAAGAGTTTCCAAAAGAAGCGACTGGTTATATTAATATGGCCAATTTATTAAGTTTACTTGGTGATTTTGAACGGGCAAAATTGTTTTTTACAAGAGCAATTGAATTAGATGACAAGGCAATTGCTGCTCATTATGGAATCGGTACAGTTTATTATCAAGAAGAGGCGTATCCGCAAGCAATTAAAGCATTTGTTGAAGCTGCAAAACAAGGTATGAATGAAGCGGATTTATTTTATATGCTTGGAATGAGTCACTACCAGCAAGGTGCGCTTGCACATGCACAAGCAAATTTAAGTCGAGCTATTGAACTTAACCCATCAGACAGTGAGATAAATTTTCAATATGGACTTTGTTTAGCCCAGCTCGAACAATTGGAAGAAGCACAAGTTTATTTGGAAAAAACAATCGAGCTTGAACCAAGTCATGCCGATGCTTATTACAATCTAGGGGTTATCCATGCAGGTAATAATAAGGCGGAAGCCGCGCTTGCATCATTTAATTCTGCTCTATCTCATCAACCTGATCATTTACTGGCTGGGAATGGTAAACGGGTGGTTGAAGATGCGATAAATAACGGGTGAGCGAAATGGAGACTGATGACATTCAAGGCTTCATTAAAGGAAAAGTAACAAACGTATTGTTTCGCAATGATGAGAATGATTATACCGTTTCAACTGTCCGGATTGAGAAAAGCAACGAACAAGTTGAGTCAAATAAGATCACAATCATTGGTCATTTACCGGAGCTAGAACTTGAAGAGACCTATCTGTTTTTTGGTCAAATGACTGCCCATCCTCGATTTGGTGAGCAATATCGAGTAGACACGTTTAGACGGGAATTGCCACAAACAAAAAGTGGCATTAGTCGATTTTTAGCTAGTGACCGTTTTCCTGGTGTTGGAAAAAAGACAGCTGAAGCGATTGTAGAGACTCTAGGTGAAAGAGCGATTTCTGCAATTATTGAAGATCGCAATGTGTTAAAAAAAATTCCTAAGCTGAAACAAGAAACTGCAGATATGCTCTATCATCAATTGTTGGAACAGCAAGGTGCAGAGCAAGTCATTATACAATTGTCGCAATATGGTTTCGGAACTGAATTATCAATGAGTGTTTATAGAGTGTATAAGCTGCAAGCATTAGATATTATTCGGACGAACCCTTATTTGCTTATTCAAGATGTAGAAGGTGTGGGATTCCGTAGAGCAGATCAACTTGGAGCTGCTATTGGGCTGACTGGTAGTCATCCAGAGCGTATGCGTGCAGGTTTATTGTATTTAATAAATGAGTTAAGTATTCAAGAAGGGCACCTTTATTTACTTGCTGAATTATTGACGAGAGAAGCGAGCGCTCTTTTATCTAGTCCACAAGAAAAGATCGATGAGGCTTTATTGATGGAGACCATTTCACAAATGAATGAAGAAGGTCTCTTAGTAAAAGAAGAGGATCGTGTTTATTTAAAATCGCTTTTTTATGCCGAAAAAGGAATAGCAACAAATATTAGGCGCATAATGACTCAAAAACTAAAGCAAGAGTTTCCGCGTGCAGAAGTTGAGAAAACGTTGGGCAACCTAGAAGAAAATCAAGGTGTAACGTATTCTGCTACACAAAAGGAAGCAATTCAAACTGCGCTGGAGTCTCCATTGCTGCTTCTAACAGGAGGACCTGGTACAGGAAAGACGACTGTAATTAAAGGAATTGTTGAAGCGTACGCTTCTCTACACGGTTTGTCGCTTGATTTAGGGGAGTACAATAAGTCTAAACCCTTGCCGATAAAACTGGCAGCTCCTACAGGGAGAGCCGCGAAACGGATGGCTGAAGCAACTGAGTTGCCTGCAAGTACGATTCATAGCTTACTTGGATGGAAAGGGAGCGCGACAGGTTTTGAAAAGGGAGATCACGAACAACTGGAAGGTGAATTGCTTATTGTTGATGAAATGTCAATGGTGGATGCTTGGGTAGCGAATCAATTATTTAAAGCAATTCCCAAGGGGATGCAAGTTGTTCTAGTTGGTGATGAAAATCAGCTCCCTTCTGTTGGGCCAGGTCAAGTTCTTCGTGACTTGTTAGAAGCAGGCATAATGCCAACCGTGCAGCTAAAAGATATTTATCGCCAAGCTGAAGGTTCATCAATTATTGAATTGGCTCATGCAATGAAAGACGGACAATTACCAACTGATTTTATCGAAAAAAAAGCAGACCGACGTTTTTTCCCGTGTTCTCTTTCTCAAGTACAAACAGCGGTGTGGCAAATTTGCGAGAATGCATTAAAAAAAGGGTATAGTGCCAGAGAAATTCAAGTACTTGCACCGATGTATAGAGGGCAAGCAGGCATAAATGAATTAAATGGCATGTTACAGTCTCTCTTTAACCCTCAAAAAGAAGAACGACGCGAAATGGCTTTTGGCGATATTGTTTTTCGAAAAGGGGATATGGTCCTCCAGTTAGTGAATAACACAGAAGAAGGCGTTTATAATGGCGATAGAGGCGAAATTGTTGCCATTTTTTATGCGAAAGAAACAACAGAAAAAAAGGATCAACTTGTTGTTTCCTTTGATGGTTTGGAAATTACTTATGAGAAAAAGGATTTTTCACAATTGACCCACGCGTATTGTTCATCGATTCATAAAGCACAGGGAAGCGAATTTCCCATCGTAGTTATGCCGGTTATTTCGAGCTATCGACGGATGCTTAGACGGAATTTATTATACACAGGTATTACAAGAGCAAAGCAATTTTTACTCCTTTGCGGCGATTTAAATACATTTGAATACGCAATTAGTCATGCAGATGAACATCGTCATTCTAAATTACAAGAACGCCTAAAAGAATGGAGTGAACGCACTGGTAACGTTCCCCGGGCATATTGAAATGTTGTGTTGCACACATTAAGTATGTTCGGAAGGGTGGTGCAACTTTTGCGAACGATGCAAGCATTAATGGGGTTACCGATCATTTCATGTTCAAATGGGGAAGAGCTAGGTAGAGTAGTTGATGGATTGTTTGATGGAAAAATGGTTGCAGGATTATCCATTAAACAACCAAAATGGTTTACTCATCATATGTTTTTACCCATATCGGCGATTCTGGAAGCAGGACAGGCAGCAATTATGGTTGCGAATCCATCTGCCTTGCAACGTGTGGCCGAAAAGCACAAACAGCTTTATCCAATCTGCACGAGCCGCAGACGCTTCAAAGGCAAACCACTATTATCCAATGAAGGAGACATTTTAGGCCTTGTAGAAGATGTATATTTCTGCGTCGAAATGGGCACGATCATAGGGTATGAGGTGACAGATGGTTGGCTAGTCGACTTAAAAGAAGGTCGTAAAATCGTAAAAGGTGAAGACCTGGTCATTAGCAAAGAAAGAGCCATACTGTCTCTGTAAAAGGAGGCACCTATGATGCGTTGTCCAAACTGCGAGCGTAAAGACATTGGAAAGATTGGTTCAAACCAGTATTATTGCTGGAATTGCTTTATTGAGATGAGTTTAGTTAAAGGAACACTTCAGCTTCATCAAGTTGAAGAAGATGGATCTTTAAGCTCACTTGATGATTTATTTGAAGAAGATGTGCGCCGTGTAAACATGTAGTGAATCGAGGTGAGTCGCTTGCGGAAAACAATAGCCCCGCTTATGGTCATCGGTTTAGGAGCAGCATGGTATTCAATGAATGATCGAAAAACGAAAAAGAAAGTGCATTCTTTTTTTGAACCATTAATGGATGCTGATAAAAAGCTCATGAACACACGCACATGGAAAAAAACGAAAAAGAAAGTGAAGCGCTTATTTGATTAAGCGTTCTAAAAACGGCCAATGGCCGTTTTTTTGTTTAACGATGGAGTCTACTGCATAAGCTAACGATGACAGAAAGGGGTTCGGATGAAGATGAAGCGTGAGCGATTACAGCAAGACGTATTAAAATGGACAAAATGGTTATTAATGATCATTTTTTTCATGTTGTTGTTTTATGCATTATCTTTTTTAAAACCGGTTTGGGACATTGCTTTAACATTAATATGGCCAATTGTTTGCGCTTGTGTAGCAGCGTATTTGCTTCATCCAATCATTGAAAAACTTGTTCATTTAGGATTATCTCGTGGAATCGCAACATTTGGATTGTTTTTTTCCTTCATAGTAATAATAGGCGTTTCTTTACTGTTTGGTGTGCCGGCATTAATGAAGCAAGTAAATGAAGCGATGGACGTATTACCACAACATCTTGGTCTAATTAAACAGTCCATTTTTTCCTTACAACAATCAGCTGAATCATTGCCTGACCCGTTTGGGGATCATGTGTCAGAATGGAGTGGAAGGGTTGAATCATTTGCTGCAAGGGGTCTCGATCAACTTGAGACAGTCATTCTTGCTTTAATTCGATCGTCAATGACGTGGGTGATTGTGCCATTTCTTGTTTTTTATTTATTGAAAGATTACACCTTGTTGCAACGAGTGGGCTATTATTTAACACCAAGGCCATGGCGAAAAAAAGCTTTGCGCTACTTGCATGATGTTGATCATACTTTTGGTTCCTACATACGAGGTCAGCTTTTAGTTGCACTCTGCGTAGGAGGGTTATCAACGATCGTTTTTTGGCTTTTGGGAGTACCTTACCCTATTGTATTAGGTCTATTTGTAGGTGCTACTGATTTAATTCCATACTTCGGAGCGCTTATAGGAGCTATTCCTGCAGTGGGGGCGGCGTTACTCGAATCAACAACGTTAGGTATTTATACTGCTATTTCTCTAATCATTATTCAACAAATTGAAGGGAATGTGTTATCGCCACTAATTGTGGGCAGAACAGTTCATCTACACCCAGTATTTATTATCCTTGCATTGCTAATTGGTGTTGAAAGTGCTGGAGTAATTGGATTGTTAATAGCGGTCCCTCTCGCCGCAATTATAAAAGTAACCGTATTGCATATACGTCAGTTAGTCAAAGGTGACATTGAGTTTGATTGACATTTAGGCGATCGAACGCTATAATCGTCGTGAATAGAAGATCGTAAGGAAAGATAGCTAAATACTATGAAAGAACGAGTACGCATTAAACCGTTTTAAAAGAGAATTGCTTTCTAGGCTGGAAAAAGCAAAAACGAAGTAATGGGGAACGCTATTCTGGAGTAGCGAGAAAAACTCGCCGTAACCTGCGTTAAAGGTGCTTGAGTGATGGGAGTTTATTGCTGCCATAATGAGGGTGGCACCGCGTGAACAGAGATCTCGTCCCTTTTGATAGGGAGGAGTTTTTTTGTTTGCCTATTTACATAAGGAGTGATAAAAATGAAACGATTAACTTCCGCAGAAGTTCGTCAAATGTTTATTGATTTCTTCAAAGAAAAAGGTCATTCGGTTGAACCAAGTGCATCACTTGTGCCGTTTGAAGATCCAACGTTACTCTGGATTAATAGTGGTGTTGCTACCTTAAAAAAATACTTTGATGGACGAGTTATTCCTGACAATCCAAGGATTGTAAATGCACAGAAATCAATTCGTACAAATGATATTGAGAATGTTGGTAGAACTGCACGTCATCATACATTTTTTGAGATGTTAGGCAATTTTTCAATTGGTGAGTATTTTAAAGAAGATGCGATTAAATGGGGGTGGGAGTTTCTTACAGATGAAAAATGGGTTGGCTTTGAACCGGAAAAGTTATCTGTAACTGTACACCCAGAGGATCATGAAGCGTATGCTTATTGGTTAGAAAAAATTGGGGTACCCGCAGAGCGCATTATACGACTTGAGGGTAATTTCTGGGATATCGGTGAAGGACCAAGTGGCCCAAATTCAGAGATTTTTTATGACAGAGGCCCTGAGTATGGGAATGATCCTACTGATCCAGAATTATATCCAGGGGGCGAAAATGACCGCTACTTGGAAATTTGGAATTTAGTATTCTCTCAATTTAACCATAATGCTGATGGAACATATACTCCTTTACCTAAGAAGAACATTGATACTGGAATGGGATTAGAACGGATGGTTTCTGTTATTCAAGATGCACGGACTAATTTTGATACAGATCTGTTTCTGCCTATTATTCAAGAAACGGTAAAACGATCTCAAGCTACTTATAATACTGGCAACGATGATGCAGATACAGCTTTCAAAGTCATAGCTGATCATATTCGAACAGTAGCATTTGCAGTGGGAGATGGCGCTCTCCCTTCTAATGAAGGACGAGGGTATGTATTACGTCGCCTATTACGCCGTGCGGTCCGTTTTGCTAAAGCTATAGGAATCGAGAAGCCGTTCATGTATGAGCTTGTTCCAGTTGTAGGGGACATTATGAAAGACTTTTATCCTGATGTTGTACAGAAGCGTGATTTTATACAACGTGTCATCCGTACTGAAGAAGAACGGTTTCACGAAACGCTTCATGATGGACTTGTTATTTTAAATGAAGTGATGAAAAAAGCGCGGGAGCAAGGGAAGCAAGTGATTGCTGGTGAAGATGCTTTCCGTCTTTATGACACGTATGGCTTTCCAATTGACTTAACCGAGGAATATGTTGAAGAGCAAGGATTCCTTGTTGATCGAGACGGATTTGAACGAGAAATGGAAGGTCAGAGGAGTCGTGCTCGAGCTGCCCGTCAAGAAACTTCTTCAATGGGCGTACAAGAAGATATTTTTGGTGAGTTAAAAACACCAAGTATGTTTGTTGGTTATGAACAGACGGAAGCGAGTAGTACGATTCAAACAATTGTTCGCGGAAAAGAATCTGTGGAAGAAGCTCATGAAGGCGATATTGTTCAATTATTGCTTGATGAAACTCCGTTTTACGCAGAGAGTGGGGGGCAAGTAGCTGATCGTGGTACGTTGCATACCGATGCTGGGGAAGCTGTTGTTACAGATGTAAAAAAGGCTCCAAACGGTCAACATCTTCATACGGTGAATGTGTTAAATGGTGAAATTTCTGTTGGTGCTAAGGTCAGTGCTCGAATTGAAGTTCGTGAACGACTTGATATTGTGAAAAACCATACAGCAACACATTTACTCCACCAAGCGTTAAAGGATGTACTTGGCGAGCATGTCAATCAAGCAGGATCACTCGTAAATAGTGAGCGCCTACGCTTTGATTTCTCTCATTTTGGGCAAGTTACACCAAATGAAATGAAGCAAATCGAAGAATTAGTGAATGAAAAAATTTGGTTGGCACTTCCAGTTGAAATAGCAACAAAAAGTTTAGAAGAAGCTAAATCTATGGGTGCGATGGCTCTATTCGGTGAAAAATATGGAGAAGAAGTTCGAGTTGTACAAGTTGGCAATTATAGTCTAGAACTTTGTGGTGGCTGTCATGTTCGTAATTCTTCAGAGATAGGCTTGTTCAAGATTATAAGCGAATCTGGTATTGGTGCAGGTGTGCGAAGAATAGAAGCTGTTACTTCAAAGGGTGCTTATGAATTTTTAAATGATCAAATCAGCATGTTACATGATGTGGCTGAGCGCTTAAAAACAAAGCAAGTAAGGGATGTGCCACAGCGCATCGATGGCTTACTAGCTGAATTACGTGAAGCAAACCGGGAAAACGAATCATTGACAGCTAAATTAGGCAAATATGAAGCGGGTCATCTAACGGATAAAGCGGTCGTAATTGATGGTGTAACTGTTGTTTCAGCTGCTGTCCAAGCGAAAGATATGGATGCACTACGCTCAATGGTTGATACGTTAAAACAATCTTACGATAAAGCAGTTATTGTTCTTGGTGCTAAAACAGGAGAGAAACTATCATTTGTAGCAGGTGTAACGAAACCAGCAATGGAAGATGGATACCATGCGGGCAAATTGATTAAAGAAGTCGCTGCTCGTACCGGCGGCGGCGGCGGCGGTCGCCCTGATATGGCCCAGGCCGGTGGTAAAGATCCGGCTAAATTAGAAGAAGCACTGGCGTATGCAACGGAATATGTAAAATCAATTTCCTAATTAGCCATTTATGTTGTACAATAAAGGTTAATGTAAGGTTGACCGATTCTTTTTGATAAAAGAACGCTAAAAGAGGTGAGAGCTAGTTGAGTTCAATGGATAACACGATGCAGTTTAATTTTAATGATGATTCCTTTGATGAAGATGTACAAGAAGTGCTCTTGTCTGTTTATGATGCGCTTGAGGAAAAAGGATACAACCCAATTAATCAGATCGTTGGCTATCTGTTGTCGGGAGATCCCGCATATATCCCTCGCCATCGTGATGCTCGAACGCTCATACGTAAGCTTGAAAGGGACGAGTTGATTGAATCACTTGTTAAATCTTATTTACGTCAACATGGCAAGGAGAGCAAATGAGAACTCTTGGTCTTGACGTGGGTACTAAAACAATTGGTGTGGCGCTTAGTGATGCTTTTGGTTGGACAGCTCAAGGTTTATCGACAATTAAGCGCCATGAGAGTGATGTGGAACCGGATTTTAAGGCAATAGCTGCGTTAGTGAAAGAACATGAGGTTCAAACAGTTGTAATAGGGTATCCTAAAAATATGAATGGTACAATTGGTGAAAGTGGGCAAAGAAGTGAGACATTTGCTCAAACACTAAAAGAATACGCAAGTGTTGAGACCATTCTTTGGGACGAACGACTAACTACAGCGGCAGCTCAACGTGTTCTCGTGGATGCAGATGTAAGTAGAAAAAAACGAAAAAAAGTTGTGGATAAAATGGCAGCTGTTTTTATTTTACAAGGTTACTTAGATCGTCAGTCACAAACTTTGTCGTAGATATACTATAGAATTGAGGGATTTTTAATGGCACAAGAAGAAAAAGAACGTTTTGTAATACCAGATGAAGAAGGGACAGAGCACTTATTTGATGAACTGTTTCGCTTTTCTGTGGACGAAACGGGTAAATCATATATAGTACTTATTCCAGTTGGTGACGATGAAACCGATGACGAGGAAGTAGAAGTGTTTGCTTTCCGTTATGAAGATCGAGATGATGAGGAAAATGATATTGCATTCTTCCCTGTTGAAACAGATGAAGAATGGAGCATGATTGAAGAAATGTTAAACACGTTCACTGAAGAAGAGGAAGAAGACGAAGATCAGTAAAAACGAAAACCCGTGCAATTTCTGCACGGGTTTCCTTTCGAATGAAGACGCATTTTATGCTACTTGTTGTCTAATACTCACACTATTTGTGTGATTTATAGTATAATGGGGCGGGTAAGGAGGCAATTAATGGCAAATAAGGAGAACCAATATAAAAAGAATGAAGTGTATCATGAACGAGCTTCACAAGCGAAAACTGTACGTAAAATCGTGTTGATTTGTGTTGCTGTCTTGTTTGCACTTGTCCTAGTGGTACTTATAGGTGGTTATACGTACTTATCTAATGCGCTTAAACCAGTTGATAGTGAAGGAGACAGCAGGGAAGTGGAAGTTGAAATCCCTGTTAATACGTCTACAAGTGGAATTGCGGCTATTCTAGAAGATGAAGGTGTTATTCGCAATGCAACAATCTTTCGGTACTACACACGTTATAAAAATGAATCTGATTTTCAAGCAGGAACGTATACACTAAATTCGGCTATGGAGACAGATGAAATTATCAGTAACTTAAAAGATGGTCGTGTCATGACTGAGACAGCGTTAACGATCACTGTACCAGAAGGTTTAACATTAAACACGTTGACTGAACGCTTAGCAGAATTTACGGGTAGTTCACAAGAAGATATTTTTGCGGTAATTGATGATACGGACTATGTTCATTCTTTGATTGATGAATACGAAATGTTGACAGAAGAGGTACTAGATGAAGAAATTCACCACCCATTAGAAGGTTACTTGTTCCCAGCGAGTTATCCATTTGAAAACGAACAACCTGATATTGAAACGGTTGTTAAAGCAATGCTTGATCAAATGGAAGTGATTTATCAAAATAACAAGGCGTATATTGAGGCAAGTGACTATACCTTTCATGAATTATTGACAATGGGTTCGATCATTGAAAGAGAAGCAAGAGAGGCTAGAGATCGATTCGAGATAGCCGGTGTGCTTCATAATAGACTTGACGATGACATGATGCTTCAAGTAGATCCTACAGTAGCTTATGCTCAAGGGGAACATATTTATATGACAACTTATGATGACTTAGATGTTGATTCTCCATATAATACGTACTTGTATACAGGGCTACCTCCTGGACCAATATCTACTGTACGTGAACAGTCAATTGTAGCTGCTGCTGATCCTAATGAAACAGACTATCTTTATTTTTATGCTCGTTACAATGGTGAGATTATATATAATGAAGACTATGACCAGCATTTAGAAGCTAGAAATACGTATAGGCATGAATGGGAAGAAGCAACGAACCAGGATGAAGAAAATGAAGAAGAATAGCGAGGACAATGAGGTTAATCCTACCTCGCTTTTTAGATAATAAAGGATGGACATGATGATTAAGCAAGAAATTAATGATTATGTAGAATCTTTGCTACCAAAGCGATCGGCTTTTCTTTCGGAAATGGAAGAGTTTGCTGTACGTGAACAGGTCCCTATTATGGAACTTGTTGCGATTGAAGCAATGCTTTTACAATTGAAAATGAAACAACCGTCAGCGATTCTTGAGATCGGGACGGCTATTGGATATTCCGCTATTCGAATGGCGGAAGCGCTTCCGTCTGCGCATATTACGACAATTGAGCGTGATGAAATAAGATATAGACAAGCAGTTGCTTACGTGAAGCGAGCTGGACTTAGTGATCGAATTACACTTATGCAAGGTGACGCCAATGAGTCAGTGGATCTTGTTGTACATTTAAAACCTTTTGATGTATTATTTATTGATGCTGCTAAAGGTCAATACAAATCATTTTTCGAAAAGTATACCCCAATGCTCTCTGAAGGTGGACTTGTACTTAGCGATAACATTTTATTTCGGGGGTTAGTAGCTGCAGATAATGATACGATTGAACCAAAGCGGTTACGAAAACTTGTTGAAAAGATAAAAGGTTATAATACATGGTTATGCCAACATCCATCATTTGAAACAAGAATATTACCAATAGGGGATGGTCTTGCCTGTAGCATAAAGCGAGAACAGGCAGGCAGTACGGGAGTTGAAAACAAATGAATGCAAGTAGACCCGTGATCATTGGAGTGGCCGGAGGTACAGGCTCAGGTAAAACAACGGTCGCAAAAGAAATATTTAATCAATTTAGCGAATCATCAATTGTTCTAATTGAACAAGATGCTTATTATAAAAACCAAGACCATCTTGAATTTAACGAACGTTTAAAAACAAATTATGACCATCCACTTGCATTCGACAATGAGCTTCTTTATGCTCATTTAATGCAACTGGCTGATCGTTCTCCGATTTTTAAGCCTTCTTATGATTATGCAAATCATACAAGGGCAGAGGAAGTCGTGAAAATTGACCCAAAAGATGTCATTATTTTAGAAGGAATTTTAATCCTTGAAGACGAACGTTTACGAAGCATGATGGATATAAAAGTGTTTGTTGATACTGATGCTGATATCCGGATTATCAGGCGATTGCTCCGCGATACACAAGATCGTGGCCGATCAATTGATTCTGTGATTGAGCAATATACAGCCGTTGTCAGGCCTATGCATCTCCAATTTGTTGAACCAACAAAACGGTATGCGGATGTCATTATACCTGAAGGCGGACAAAACAAGGTGGCAATCGATTTGATGGCAACAAAAATACGTACGATTATTGAACAGAAAACAAAAGATTTTTCAAATTGATTGCCAGCTTATTGGAAGTGGAAGTATTATTTAGCCAACAATGAGGAGTGAAAGTAATGTCAGAAGAAAAAAAGCATTATATGACTGAAGAAGGAAAGAAAAAATTAGAAGATGAGTTGCAACATTTAATAACAACTCGCCGTAAAGAAGTCGTTGAACGTATAAAAGTTGCACGCAGTTTTGGTGACCTTTCTGAGAATTCAGAGTATGATTCTGCAAAAGAAGATCAAGCCTTTGTAGAGGGAAGAATAGCACAACTAGAAAAAATGATTCGCAATGCCGTAATGATTGAAAAAGAAAAAGCAGCCGGCAATGTCGTATCATTAGGGAAAACGGTTCGTTTAATCGAATTGCCTGATGGCGAAGAAGAAGAATACACAATCGTTGGTTCAGCTGAATCAGATCCTCTTGAAGGAAAAATATCAAATGATTCTCCAATGGCGCAAAGCTTAATTGGAAAAACAGTTAATGATAAAGTTACAGTTAACACGCCTGCGGGTGAGATGGAAGTAGAAATCCTAGAAATTCGTTAAAAGGCGAACCTCCTGCATGATTCATGCAGGAGGTTCCTGTTTTTTGCCAATAAATTTATACATTATGACATAATTCTATGCTTGAAGTTCAGCTAATACGAGCTATAATGAAGACAGAGTATCATGCCCGAACGGAGGGAATCTAAAATGGGACAGCGTTATCAACAGCGAAAAAGTAAACGTGCAAATCAAATTTTAAATGTGGCGATTACGATCGTTGCCGTACTGATTATTTTTCTAGGAAGTAGCTTGGCGTTTAGTTATTTTAATGATTCATCTAAGGATACAGTTGTTGATGAGGAACAGACTGGGATTGGTGAGTCAGGTGATGGTGAAACGATTGAAGAAGGTAACGAAGAAGGTTCGTCTGATGGGAATGATAGCGAATCGAATGAAGATGCTACCAACGAAGATGAAGAAGGAACAGAAGACCAAGACGAAGGAACAGAAGAAGATAGTGCAAATGAAGATGAAGAAGGAACAGAAGACGGAGAAATGGTTGTACCAACAGAGCAAACGAATCCCAACCCAAATGATTTTTCTAGCGCTGGGCAAAACTGGAGCGAGATGTCAGAAGCTGTTCATTTAGGTGCAGGATTAGATGAAGCATCGACAACAATTATTCGGTTAGAAAATGGTGGGTCCACAACAAGTGCACGAGGAATTTTATTAGATCGTAATTCCAGCATGTATTATGACGTTCGGATTCAATGGGAAGACAATGTTGGTTGGAGAGTTGAATCGGTAGAAGAATCAGCCACACAACCAAGTTATTAAAAGCAATGCGCATATGCGCATTGCTTTTTTATTGGATTTTATCTAATATCTTCAGAAATTCGCTTCTACTTACTCTTTTATGGTTATAATTTGCAAATGGGTTCTGAAGGCGTAAAAAGCGTTCATAGACCATTTTTTGAGTAAATTGCTCTGGAGTAAGTGTAGTGGAATGCAACTCTTCTTCTGTGAGAGGCGTTGCAATATAACCGGATTCTCTCATCGAATAAGGAGCAATAACTGTTTTATTGAAACTATGTTGAACATAATCAAGATAAAGTCGTCCTTTCCGGTTGCGCTTCAAACGTTCCGTAGTGTATAGCTCTTTTTTTTGTTTACTTAAAAATTGGGCTACAAAGGAGAGAAATCGCGCTGTCTCTTCGTACGATATGGCATCCTCTTGCAAAGGGACGTGAATCTGTAATCCCTTACCGCCGGTTGTTTTACAAAAAAAGGGCAAATCAAATCGCTCAAAAATTAACTTAATATCGAGGGCAGCTTCTCGAGCTAAACTAAAAGTAGTATAATCAGGCGGATCAAGATCTAAGACAATTTCACTAGGTTTTGAATACTGTACAGGTTGGAATGGAACATGGAGTTCAAGAGCCAACTGGTTTCCTAACCAAAGCAATGTATCTGGATTATTACAAAGAATGTATTCAATGTTTTCTAGCCAGGCAGTTTGCACATAATCTGGCGCATAATTTGGTACGTGTTTTTGATAAAACCGTTCTTTCTGCATCGTTCCGTGTGGGAATCGAATAACCGTGAGGGCTCGATTGTGGAGAAATGGTAGCATAAAGGAACTAGCTGCTTGTAAATAATTTAAGTACTCTTTTTTGTTTGTATGAGCCCAAAGAGGCTTGTCCAAACTAGTTGTGTGTAAGGTTTCTGGTAAAGGAAACAATGACCTATAAAGGGATAGTAACGTGACTGTTTCAACTTTTGTATCATGCTTAAAGCGTGCAAAGTGAACTTCTCTTAACTGACCACCAGCGAAATCAATACAGGCTAATTCAACAACGATCGTGGGTGGTAAGGAAATTCCAGTCTTCTCTTTTTTACCATGTGAAAGAAAAAATTGTTTTAACGTTTTATGCTCTTCAGAAGTGATACCGTGCTTAAAAACAGCTACTTTTAGTAGTTGTTGATTATCACGCACGCTGCCATGAAAGTATCCATTCGATTCTTCGTAAAACGTAACAAGTACTGATATATAGCGATAGCGTTTAAGCTTTAACCATTCTTTTGTTCGAGTACCATCGTGGTATAACCCTTTTGTGTTTTTTGCAATAAGCCCCTCACCGTTAAAACGTTGCACGAGATCATAAACAGAAGTAATTGTGTCACTTGAGATACAGTGCAAAGTGTTTTGCCAACATGAAGGTGATAATTGTGAGATATTTGCTTTTTGGCATAACTGGATTAATTCATAACGCCTCTCTGTATACGCTTTTCTTTCTTGTGGTAGATCAAACGCAATCCATTGACAAGGATGAATGATGGATTCTCTTTTTATTCTTACTTGATTGGTCATTCGCGAACGAGTTTGTACAATATGAAAATGGCTTGCATAAGCGTTCTGCAAACAAACGAGTTCACCATCCATTAAAAGGGGTAAAGAAGGTTTAAGGTTTTCTTGGACTTTTTCTAGCGCTGATACCACTTCAGGAAAAGTACTGTTTAAAATTCGGTCATTACGGCTTCGAAGTTCAATCCTATTAGCTGTTAACAAAACCATACATCGAAAGCCATCGTACTTCACTTCAGCTAAACCAAAATCATTGGACGGCATTTTTGTGGTTTCTGTTGCTTTCATTGGCTTCAAAAAATCACCTCATATTTATTTTGCCCAAGTGTTTCCTGTGATATGAAAGATACAGGATGCACATAGTAAGGAGGAGGTGAAAGAAATGCATACTGTTTGGAAAGGAAGCATTCAATTCGGGTTAGTCCATATACCCGTTAAATTGCATACTGCCACGGAAAATAAAGATATTAAATTAAGACAACTGCATAAAAAATGTCACACACCCATTTCTTATGAAAAAAAGTGTCCACATTGTGATGAAGAGCTTAAGCAGGATGATATTGTTAAAGCATATGAGTATGTAAAAAATAAATTTGTTGTATTAGATGCTGAAGAACTTGAACAATTAAAAAAAGAGAATGAAGACAAAGCCGTACAAATTTTGGATTTTGTACAACTTAATGAGGTAGATCCGATTTACTTCGACCGCTCTTATTTTTTGGCACCAGGTGATGGTGGTGCTAAAGCATACTCACTACTACAACAAGCGCTTGTAGATTCAAAAAAAATAGGAATCGCTAAAATTATTATTCGTTCAAAGGAACATCTAGCGATTGTAAGAACATATAAAAACGCACTAATGATGGAGACGATTCACTTTCCGGATGAAGTAAGAGCGGTACAAGATGTGCCTAATTTGCCCGATGCGATTACCGTTGACGATAAAGAATTAAAAACAGCCTTACTATTAGTTGATCAATTAACAACGACTTTTGACCCAGAAAAATACAATGATGAGTACCGTGCTCAATTAATGTCATTAATTGAACAGAAGCAACAAGGTGAAGAAGTTGTTGCTGCTAAGCCCGTAAATAAAGCAGAGGAATCCAATGTGACCGATTTAATGTCAGCTCTAGAGGCCTCACTTGAACGGACAAAACCTAAGCGTAAAAAAGCTGTGGCGAGTAAAAGAAAAACAACAACAAAATCAACTACGAAGAAAAATGCATAAAAGAACAGATGCTGAAAACAGCATCTGTTTTTAGATTCCTCTTCTTTTTCAATGAAATCTTCGCGTGAGATGTGTATACTAAATACGAATGCATGATGCAGGAAAGGAAGAGATAGAGATGAAAATTGGAATTATTGGTGCGATGGAGGAAGAAGTTGAATATTTACGAAGTAAAATCGTTAAACCAGTTGTAACAACAATAGCTGGCTGTGAATTCACTGAAGGCGTGATTGGGGTTACAGAAGTTGTATTAACACGTTGTGGAATTGGAAAAGCAAATGCGGCTTTAGCAACTGCATTATTAAATGATCGCTTTGCACCTACCTATGTCATTAATACAGGTGTAGCTGGCGGTTTAAACGCATCGATGTCTGTTGGTGATCTAGTAATCTCAACTGAAGTGCGCTACCACGATGTAGACGCTACTGTTTTTGGATATGAATACGGTCAGGTTCCTGGAATGGTTTCCGCCTTTTTACCTGAAACACAATTAATAGCTGTTGCTAAAAGAGCAGCAGAAAAAGTCGGATTTCACACTCAGAAAGGCTTAATCGTTACGGGAGACTCTTTTATGAGTGAAGAGGCACGTGTGAAAGAAGTGAAGTCTCTGTTTCCAACTGCCTATTGTGCAGAAATGGAAGCTGGTGCGATTGCTCAAGTATGCCATCAATTTGCCACACCTTTCGTTATCATTCGAGCTTTATCAGATGTAGCGGGTCAAGATGCAAAAATGTCATATGATACATTTTTAGAGAAATCGGCTGTAAACTCTGCAAAGCAAGTTATGTTCATGATTGAAGAGTTAACGGTATAAAGTTCCTTTCTTGGTAAGAGTCTTTAACGCCACTCTTGC
The DNA here is from genome assembly GCF_002019705.1 of Shouchella patagoniensis. GTDB lineage: Bacteria > Bacillota > Bacilli > Bacillales > Bacillaceae_D > Shouchella > Shouchella patagoniensis. The sequence goes on from NZ_KV917377.1 coordinate 206,352, forward strand.
TATTTTTTGTTACGATAAGAGCAGAAGCAAAGTGAGAGGGTGATAGGAATGGAAAAAGAGATAAAAAGTTTAAAGTTTGCACAACAAGATTATCAAGCCTATAGCATCGTTTTCCTTGCGGTAAGTATCTTTTTAACGATTGGCTTGTGGTTACCAGCTCCTTATCGAATTGAAACAACTGTTCTTTTTGCTTGCGTGATAGGAGCATCGCTTGTGTTCAGTCTCTCATGCTACGGATTGTCTTGCCATGCTAAGAAAAAACTTGAAAAACAATCATAACGTTTAAATGTAGACTCCCCGCTTTTTCATAAGCAGGGGAGTTTTTAGATTACTTTTTTAGTTGATCGATAAAACTTTGTAAAATACGACTGGTAAGACCCCATACGATACGTTCTCCGTATTTATAAAAATACTCTGGCGTCTGGTAAGTTCTCTTATCATAAGCGACTCGATTAGCAATCTCTTCAATCGGAAAACCTGTTCCGGGTTCAATAGTGATGTTCATAAACCCAATGGCTGGAGGGGTATCTAATAAATAAGAAAGGGGAATCGTAAACCAATCGTCAACTTCCTCTTTATTAGGCTGTATGTTCTCAAGAGACTTTATATACGCAGCATATGGATGGATTAATCCACGTCTTGGCGTTTCAATTGTAGGAAGAGGGGCTAAAATTGAAACCAATGAACCATCAATACCAAACTCTTCTGTGAGTTCTCTTAGTGCCGCTTCTTCTGGGCTATCGTCACCATTGTCAATTCTTCCTCCTGGAAAACATGTTTCTCCCGGCTGCGCGCTAAGGGTGAGGGCGCGTACTTGGAAGAGCACGTGAAGCTCTTGATCAATAAGGACGAGAGGCAGAAGTACAGCTGCATCTTTATTATTCAGTGTATTTGGTTTTTGTAGCATTAACTTATTTTTAATTTCGTCTACATGTAACACAAAGATCCTCCTTACATAAACTTTTGTGTAAGATCTTTTAACAAAATGGATGAAAGTACCTATAAAATAAAGTACCTTATAAATAAGGAAAGGATGCAACCCTTGCTTCCAAATTGTTCTTTCTTGTCTCTCTCCCCAATTGAGGCGACCTGATGGTCGCCTATTTTTTTCTTTTTTTTTTGAGAAAAGCCGACCATAAGTCAGCTTTTAATAAATGAGCGATAGAAAATCCTCTTTTTCGATGTTTCCAAAGTATGCTTTTAAGTCAATATCTGCTAATGTGTCTTTAATGTCATCGTAATTATAACGATTTCCAATTAACTGATTCTCCAGTTCGGAGACATCAGCTACACCAAAGAAATCACCATATATTTTACAATTCTCTATTACGCCTTTTTTTACATTTAAGCGTAGGTCTATTGAACCCACAGGGAAGCGCTTTGTGCGTTGAATATCAAACGCAGGCGATTTGCCATAGTTCCAATCCCAGTTTTGGTAACGTTTTTTTGATAATGCCTGAATTTCTTCCCACTCATTTTTCGTGAGCTCATGTTCTGGAATTTGAGCTTGGCCACCAAATATATAGCCTAAGAGCATTTGTTTGAATTCATCCATCGTAAGGGGATCTGTTAGGAACTCAGAAATATTGGCCACTCGGCTTCTAATCGATTTAATTCCTTTTGATTTGATCTTGTCATCTTTTACTTTTAATGCGGAAACGACATTTTCAATTTCTGACTGAAGCATTAACGTACCGTGTGAAAACATGCGTCCTTTTGTTGTAAATTGAGCATTGCCAGAAATTTTTCGTTCACCAACTTGAAGGTCATTTCGACCGCTTAATTTAGCGTCCACACCTAATTTCTGTAACGCCTGAACAACGGGTTCAGTAAACTTCTTGAAGTTGTGGAATGAGTCTCCATCATCCTTTGTTATAAAACTGAAATTCAAATTTCCTAAATCATGATAAACAGCTCCACCACCAGAAAGTCTTCGTACGACATGAAGATTCTGATCATTTACATAGTCAAGGTTAATTTCCTCAAAAGTGTTTTGATTTTTACCGATAATAATGGATGGTTCGTTTATGTAGAAGAGAAGGTACGTTTCATCTGGATCAAGATTCTTGAGTGACCACTCTTCGATCGCTAAATTAATACGAGGGTCAGTTATATTCCCATTGTCAATAAACTTCATTGTTCGTAAGCCCCTTTCAAAATGACTGTCCTTTTAAGTATACTCATTTATGTCTTTTAAATCGAGTGATCGGCTTTCATTCAAGATGACTCTCTTTACTTGTAAGTAAAAGGGGTAGTAGCAGTGTTAGGAGACGGTCAACTTAGTTTTAGTAACAACGAATAGATCAATTCCGATTAAGGTTGGAGTATAATAAATAATTGTCATGTACTATTTGAAATTAAGAAAAGAAAGGAGTAGTTATATGAAACAAAAAGTAAGTTCAAAAATTGAAGCGAATCGGCAAACATTTTATGAAGTAAGCCAACACATTGGAAAAAATCCGGAACTAGGACATGAAGAATATCTTGCCTGTAATACGTTAACAAATTTATTGGAAACACACGAATTCCAAGTGACTAAGGAAATTTGTGGATTGAAAACGGCGTTTGAAGCAGTCTTCGATAGTGGGAAAGAGGGTCCGAAAATTGGTTTTATGGCTGAATACGATGCACTTCCACAAATTGGTCATGGGTGTGGTCATAATCTCATAGGTACCGCATCAGTTGCTGCTGCAATTGGATTAACTGATGTAATAAATGATCTAGGAGGAAGTATTTATGTATATGGAACGCCTGCTGAAGAGACTAGAGGCGGCAAAGTGACTATGGCTGAAGCGGGTGTCTTTCATCATTTAGATGCTGCAATGATGATTCATCCGTATGCACGTTACGAAGAGAGTGGAGAATCATTGGCAATGGATGCAATACAATTTGACTTTTATGGGAAAGCAGCTCATGCTGCAGCGAGCCCACATAAGGGTATTAATGCGCTTGATGCAGTTATTCAAACGTTCACAAATATAAATGCTTTAAGAGAGCATGTAACGTCAGATGTCCGTATTCACGGAATTATTCCTCATGGTGGTGAAGCTGCTAACATTGTCCCGGACTTTGCTAGAGCTCAATTTTACGTGAGGGCTGCAACTAGAAAAAACTTGAATCTAGTCCTTGAAAAGGTAAAGAATTGTGCAAAAGGAGCTGCTTTAGCAACAGGCGCAAAGCTCAAAACGAGTTTTTATGAATTTTCTTATGACCAAATGCACACCAATCAAACACTTTCATCACTTTTTAATAAGAATTTAATTGAGCAAGGGATAAAACCGGAAGAAGTTTGCCCCAAAACACTCGGGGGATCACTGGATATGGGTAATGTAAGTCAACTTGTACCTTCGATTCATCCTTATATTAAAATAACCGATGAGGACTATGCTTGTCATACGGTTGAATTTAGAGATGCCGCATTAAGCGAACAAGGATTCGATGGACTACTATTAGGAGCAAAAACGTTGGCGCATACGGCTTATGATTTACTTAGCAATCCGATTTTAATGCAAACCATTAAACAAGAATTTTCAACATGGAAGCAAATAGATAATGGTTAAAGTAAGATGTAATTCTAAAAAAGGCAGTGGTGTTTTTTTGAGAATTGATTGGTTTCGTAATGGTTAATCAATTTTTACAAAAAAGGCTGCCCCTCCTTACTCCAATAGCGGTGCTTGTAGGTGTATTAAGCTTTGAAGCATTAGAAGTGTTTGTTTTTTTAGTTCCATGGATTTTTGCATGTATGTCATTTGCTAATAGTATTACGATTCATCCAAAAGAAATGACTGAAATCGCTCGTTTCCCTTTATCTTTTACATTAGTGCTGATGGGACTACATATTCTAATGCCAATTTTAGCATTTGTGCTTGGTTGGTTAGTGTTTCCAAATGATTTATTGACTCGCACGGGATTGCTCCTTGCATTTTCAATTCCTACGGGGATTGTTTCTTTAATGTGGATTTCAATTTATGGAGGCAATCGGACGCTCGCCCTTTGTGTTATTTTAGTTAATACGCTGTTGGCTCCGATACTCATACCAGCTACGTTAACTGTTTTTCTAGGAACTGTAATTGAATTAGATTCTACTGGGATGTTGCTGGGGATCTTTTGGATGGTTGTTGCGCCTTCTGTTTTAGCTTTAATCATTCATGCAATCAAACCACGCTGGGTGCAACCGATTCATACAATAGGGGCCCCGTTAACAAAAATAGGTTTACTAGTTGTTATTTGCTTAAATAGCTCGGTAGCCGCTCCATATTTTAGAGCGATGGATATGCATTTAGTTATTATTGTTATCACAGTATTATGTTTGGCAATTACCGGTTATTTCTTAGGTCTGATACTAGGTCGTATCGGTCAAGTGAATGAAGCAGAAAAGATGAGTATGATGTTGCTATGTGGTATGCGCAATATTGGAGTTGGTGCGGCTATCGCGGTTGTTTATTTTCCTCCTATTGCAACATTACCCGTAATTGTCGGTACGTTGTTCCAACAAATATTGGCAGCTTATTTTGGGAAATGGCGAGCCAAAAAAATGGCAAGGTCCATTCATGCTGCTTAATATAGATAAATTGAGTATCCAACCCTTTTTCCAATAAAATAATATCGTACAGACACAGTCAAGCCTAACTTTGCATAGATATAACCATTCCCTGGAGGTGAATCTATGTCAGGCTTCTTAGCAGCAATTAGTTACTTCATGAAAGAAGTACTTGTTTTTGTATCCTATGTTAAAAATAATGCCTTTCCGCAACCGTTAAGTAAAGAAGATGAGAAAAAGTACTTAAAGCTTATGGCTGAAGGTGATCCTGAAGCTCGTAATTTATTAATTGAACATAATCTTCGACTCGTCGCTCATATTGTCAAAAAATTTGAGAACACGCGTGAAGATGCAGAAGACTTAATTTCAATTGGTACCATCGGTTTAATAAAAGCGATTGAAAGTTATTCGGAAGGAAAAGGGACTAAACTAGCTACTTATGCGGCAAGATGTATAGAAAATGAGATTCTAATGCACTTAAGAGCACTAAAAAAGGTGAAAAAAGATGTATCCTTACATGACCCCATCGGTACAGATAAAGAAGGCAATGAAATTAGCCTAATTGATATCTTACAAGAAGATGCAGAGGATATTGTGGACATTTTACAGACTGAGATGGAAAAAAAACAAATTTACGAATACATCCATGTGCTTGATGAACGGGAAAAGGAAGTCATTGTTGGACGTTTTGGTTTGCAAATGGAAGAGGAGCGGACACAAAGAGAAATAGCAAAGGAATTAAAGATATCGAGAAGTTATGTGTCACGTATTGAGAAGCGAGCGTTAATGAAGTTGTTTCATGAATTTTATAAACACAGCCGGGGACGGAATTAAAGGGATACGCTTAGCAAGTGCTAAGCGTATCCCTTTTTCTATTGTTCTGACAAGTGCTTTTACCTAAACTAAGTGACTACTGGAAGGGAAACTCAATTTGCAAAATGATCTTGAAGGGGACGGGAATACCTGCTGCAACGATAAGTTCCACAAAGAGGTACATTTTGAGGACCTAATAGTAATCAATAACGAGGAAAGCTTACCTGACGATCTACTGTAATTTTGGGGTTTGGTTACGACATAGACACGGTTGATTTATTTAAGCGCGGTGGTCATGTCGATTTAATTACATTAAATCAACAAGAGAGTATTGTTTCGCTTGGTGATCAAGTTGACTTAATAACATAATTTTCTAAGATGGACTTCTCCAGCTCTTTCATTAAGTTTTTGCTGGAATACCAAGTCTGAAGTAAAGCTTCTCGCTAGAATCAAGTATAATAATGTTTTATGTTGTCAAAAATTATATTGAGCGGATATTCATCCGTTTCAGTTTCATTAATCTCTAGCGACCACTCTTTTAGAGGGGTTATTTATCTTCTTCGTATTATATAGAGAAATTTCATGTGTCGGATAAAACTAATTTCAGAAATTCATTAATGTTAAAAGCAACGGTAAAGGTTTTCTATTATTATGTTAAAAAAATATTTAAATTTGTTCTAATAAATATGAGATCACATATAAATATTAATATAAAACACCTACATGTTTTTCCCTAACCGTCTTGCCGGGCGGTTTTTTTACGTTAGTGAAGAATAGTATTTATTTAGTGAATAAGATGTATTAGAGTCGCACCGCATAAATCAGGTATACAATCGTTCTTTCTGTATATATTATTAATGCACTTATTTGTGTTGGGCTCTTTTCTAAAGGAGACCAGTTCACCTCATTCGATAAATCCCCGCAAAAGTGGGGAAACTTACTATTTAGATGTATAAATTAAAAATAAATTGTTCACTATAATTAATGTGTGTTCCCCTCCAGGATAGCACGCATCACGACTCCAGCCGCCCATATCCCTGGGGTGGCTTTTATAGTGCTTTGCTTCAACTAAGCCAGAACTAAGGTGTAAACGTGTATCGTTGTTAGTGATAATAAACCTAAAAAGTCGCCCCGTTAGGAGCGACATATAATAATTTTTTAACGATCGTCTCTTTTTCTGCCACGAAGACCTATAAGGCCTGCTAATCCAAGTAAACCAATCCAACCCCAATCATTTTCATCATCGTCAGTATTAGCTGTATTAAAATTTTGAGCATAGGGTTCGTTGTTATTGTAGTTGTTATCATTGTTGTTTTTACCGTGTGCTTCTGTCCCTAAAGTGGTCATTAGAGTCAAAGAAAGAATGCACAACACAACAGTTAGTTTCTTTTTCATGAATTTTTCTCTCCTTTCAACCTATTTTTCTGTTTCGGAGTGATGTAACGGGGGAGGTATTAACCATCCTTTTTCTTTCGATAGTTTTAGAAATTTTGCGCCAAGTGTAGCTTTTGCCATATGAAATTGACCAAACATCATGGCAATGTCTTCGCGAATGGACTGTGCCATGATTTGACTACATGTAACAAGTCCAGTCGCTGTTGCACCAGCAGCAGTGGCTGCTACATCAGGATCGGGGAAACGAGCTCCGACTGGAATATCATTTAAATCCACTGATGGTGGTTCTGGTGCAGCTGGTGGTATAGCCACACCATTCGTTTTAAGCAACTCTGAAATTTGTTTAGCCTCTGATTTTGCAGCATCAATGGATTCAAGCAATAGTTTCTTAAGATCATTATCACCAACATGATTTAGAAACATTTGTGTATCAGCAATATTTTTGTTACAAACCATTAAATAATTCCAAGTACTAAAAACCTCTCCATAATGCATTGGCTCGTCTTGCGGGTTACCACCCATAATTCCCATAGCAATCCTCCTAAGTAATTTCATTTTTTGTGCCACCTTTCATTTCGCACTTCTATAAGCTTGTCCTATGTTAAGAGAATTATGTATATCTAAATCAATTAATGTTTGAACATATTTCATGTATAATCTCTTGAGTCTCGAGCACTATAATGTTATTCCTTATTGATCTTCGTTTCTAAGGGCAATGCATCACTTAATAAAACCACTCTTTAAGTAGAGTGGTTTTAATTAATTTTCATTAAAAATACGTACATAAAAAGGAAAAACGAGTATAAGCTATGTTTACCCATAGCTCCTATAAGTGTTACCACAACCGCTCATTATGAGCGGCTTATTTTATTAAAGGTTATAAAACCACGTGCTCTGCACGTGTTTATAGGGTGGTAAAGTGACAGAAAAAATCTCCTACCGATATAATAGCAACTTCTATATCGAAAGGAGATCAATTCATGTTGAGTGACAACAGTTTATCACACACAAGGTAGAGTTGTAAGAATCATATCGTATTCATACCAAAGTACAGACGTAAGCTTATCTATGGGAAATTGAGAAAAGATATAGGAGCGATTTTGCGTAGGTTATGAGAGATGAACGTTGTGGAAATCAATGAGGCACATGCAATGCCAGATGATATCACATGTTAGTGAGAATACCTCCGAAAAAGTCAGTTTCGTATTTCATGGGGTACTTGAAAGGAAAAAGTTCCCTCAGATTCATGATCAACATGCTCATTTGAAATATAATCAAGGTAATCGAACATTTTTGTCGAGGTGAATATATAAAAGTCACTATAATTAAAGGTCCATTTACTGAAGAAAACATTAATAAGTGCTACGATTATCTTGTTTATTTATATAAGAAGAAGTTAAAAGAAGAAAGAAAAAAGAGCCGATCAAATGATAATAAGTTCCCTACAAAGTAGACACTTAAAAAGTGAAAACGTGGAGGGAGCTTTTTTGACGAGAAAATTAAAACTAGAACGAGTACTTTTAATAAAAAAACTTGATCAGAGGTATTCTTGTGGCTGGTTGATTCAAACCTATCAATTAATTACATATTGATCGAACCACATGCGTCGCCATTATGAACGCAATTGCCAATATGGCTTTGGACAGCTTAGAGGTCAAGAAACAAAATAAACGCTACTCGAAAGCCTTAACAACTGGCCTAAGCCTATCTTAACGGCCAAGGGTCGCTCATGTCTTTAAGCGCTACATACATGTTTGATGAGTTAAGCCGTGACGTTGATACGTATATGTACTCCTATAACGAAAAGCGTATTACATTAAAAATGGCATGACTCAATAGGAATCAAGCCAATCGTAAACGTTGATTATTTACTTGACAGGGTCAGTTCACAAATAGAGCAAATTTGAAAACTTATATATTTACAATATAACCAGATTGATCTTGATTGTCAGATATAGCGCTTCTAATTATGTAGTGAGGCAGCTTCAGCTGTTCTGACAAGTGCTTTTACTTTTGCTAAACTAAGTGTAAGAAAGTGAAAGGGGAATGTGTATGGGACATTTAACGGGCTTTCATGTTGCTTTGACAGCATCAAGGAAGACAGATGACATGCAGGCACTATTACATAAGCAAGGGGCAACTTCAGAAGTACATTCAATGCAAGGGACGGTAGCTGCGGACCCTGGTACAATTGCTGAACAAATCAAACAAGGACTAGAAAGACAAGTGGATTTTTTTGTATTTACTACAGGAGTTGGTGTTGATGCACTTTTGGAAAGTGCAGAACAAATTGGATTATATAAAGAATTTTTCCTACAACTGAAATCCAGTTCAATAATTGTACGGGGTTACAAAGCCTTAGCTGCTTTAAGAAAAGTAGGTATTGAATGCGATATTATTTCTGATGACGGTACGATTGCTGGATTAGTGCCTCAACTTGAAGGCATAGAATTTAATGGGAAATGTGTTGTTGTACAGCAATATGGGGCGCCGTCGCCTTCTTTAGACTCATTTTTTGAACAAAATGGAGCGAATGTGATTCATTGGCTACCATATGTGCACTATCCACCAAAAGCAGAACCTATTGAACGTTTTATTACTGAACTACTCGATGATCGGTTTTCAGCAGTTTGTTTCACAACTGCTCTTCAAGTGAAGTCTTTATTTACTCATGCAAGTATTATTGGTGAAAAAAATAATCTAGTCACTCAATTTTCTAAAGGGACAATCGCCGTTGCTGTTGGTAAGGTTACTGCTGAAAGCTTATTGGAAGAAGGGGTACATCGAATAATAACTCCTGAAAAAGAGCGGATGGGTGCCATGGTGATAGAATTAGCTCATTATGTAAAATTAAAAAAAGAGACGTAAAAACACAGCCAGAGTCTATTCGGACTCTGGCTGCTGTTACCTCTAAATACAAAAGGTGTTTTCTTTATTGCTTAGGATTATCTTGTGGCTTTTGAACTTTTTTAGGTTTATGTTCTTTTCGTTTTTCTTTTCTTCTTGTTTTAAACGTTTGTTTCTTCTTTTTCATGTTGATTTTTAAATTGACGTAGCTCTGCATTTTCACGCAGTAGCCGTCGGCGTTTTACTTCTTCTTTCATTCATTCCTTCCTGAAGTAAAACTTTGAAAAGCGATATAACCATCAGTACCATAACAATAGAGAATGGGAAAGCAACAACAATCATCGTATTTTGCAACCCTTGCAAACCACCACTATATAATAGAGCAGCTGCAGTGGAGGACATTAACACACCCCAGATAATTTTAATTCTATTTGGGGGATTTAATGAGCCGTTTGTTGATTGACTACCAAGTACATGAGTAGCGGAATCACCAGAGGTAATGAAGAAGACGGCAATTAGAAAAATTGTCACGTATGAAGAAATGGTACTAAATGGCATCGTCTGCAATACATCAAATAAGGCTTCTTCTTCAGCAAGTGCTGAGATAGTAGCAGTTCCTGTAGATTCAACTGTCGTCACTGATTCAAGTTGACCGGGAAACACAAAACCAATAATAATAAAAATTGCCAAAATCCCAAGAGTCACGTAAAACACAAGTAAGTCACAGTATTTTTCTTTATATGTAGAGAAGGATGTACTTAGTCAATTGATTTATCCATAAAAAGTATATTTTCTTAAAGTGTAAGCAGGTCGCACAATCACATTTACTATTATGCACATATGATTATATAGCTATTGCAAAAATTACTTGAAAGGAGTCTTGATGTGAATTTTTTTAATTGTGATGATGATATTCAACACTTTTTACGTACTCCAAATAATGGAGGATCTTCTTTTCGTCAAGGCCCAACCGGCCCAACGGGTCCAACTGGACCACCAGGTGGCACTACAGGAATTACTTCAATTACCGGTCCTACAGGACCAACAGGACCGACCGGAGCAACAGGACAAGGGTTTGATGGAGTTGTGCCATTTGATCCAACAACGGCACCTACGTTATTAGCGGGTGACCTAGTATCATTTAATGGGAGTATTTACGAAGTCCTTGTAGATGCGCCAACAGGAACGCCTGGAACATCTCCAGATTTTGCCTTATTGTTGGCAGGAATAACGGGTCCAACCGGAGCAACTGGAATAACGGGAGCAACAGGGGTAAATGGAGTAACCGGAGCAACGGGAGATGCTGGAGCCACCGGAGTAACAGGGGATACCGGAGCGACAGGAGCAACGGGAGCCACCGGAGCAACCGGAGTAACGGGAGCGACCGGAGAAGCTGGAGCGACTGGAGTAACAGGGGATACCGGAGCAACGGGAGCCACCGGAGATATCGGAGCAACAGGAGTAACGGGAGCGACTGGAGTAACAGGAGATACCGGAGCGACTGGAGTAACAGGGGATACCGGAGCGACAGGAGCCACCGGAGATATCGGAGCAACAGGAGTAACGGGAGCGACTGGAGTAACAGGAGATACCGGAGCGACTGGAGTAACAGGGGATACCGGAGCGACAGGAGCCACCGGAGATATCGGAGTAACGGGAGCGACCGGAGCAACCGGAGAAGCTGGAGCGACTGGAGTAACGGGAGCCACCGGAGTAACAGGAGATGCTGGAGCCACCGGAGTAACAGGGGATACCGGAGCAACAGGAGCGACCGGGGATATCGGAGCAACAGGAGTAACGGGAGCGACTGGAGAAGCTGGAGCGACTGGAGAAGCTGGAGCGACTGGAGTAACAGGAGATACCGGAGCGACCGGAGCAACGGGAGCCACCGGGGATATCGGAGCAACAGGAGTAACGGGAGCGACTGGAGAAGCTGGAGCGACTGGAGTAACAGGGGATACCGGAGCAACGGGAGCCACCGGAGTAACGGGAGCGACCGGAGAAGCTGGAGCGACTGGAGTAACAGGGGATACCGGAGCAACGGGAGCCACCGGAGATATCGGAGCAACAGGAGTAACGGGAGATACCGGAGCGACCGGAGCAACGGGAGCCACCGGAGATATCGGAGCAACAGGAGTAACGGGAGATACCGGAGCGACCGGAGCAACGGGAGATACCGGAGCCACCGGGGTAACTGGAGCAATCGGTGTAGGACTTGATGGAGTCGTGCCATTTGATCCAGCAACAGCACCAACGTTATTAGCAAGTGACTTAGTATCATTTAATGGAAGCATTTACGAAGTACTTGTAGATGCGCCAACAGGGACGCCTGGAACATCTCCAGATTTTGCGCTATTGTTGGGAGGAATAACGGGAGCAACGGGAGCCACCGGAATAACAGGAGATACAGGGGCGACAGGAGCAACAGGAGCCACCGGGATAACCGGAGATACCGGAGCCACAGGGGTAACCGGAGCAATCGGTGTAGGACTTGATGGAGTCGTGCCATTTGATCCAGCAACGACACCAACGTTATTGGCAGGAGATCTAGTATCGTTTAACGGAAGTATTTATGAAGTGCTTGTTGATGGACCACCAGGATCACCAGGAACATCTCCAGATTTTGCGCTATTGTTGGGAGGAATAACGGGAGCCACCGGAGCAACAGGGGTAACGGGAGCCACCGGAGCCACCGGAGCCACTGGGACAGGAGCAACGGGAGCAACGGGGACATCCCTCACTTCAACTTATGCTTTCGGTACCAATGGAGGCACGACAATTGCAGTGCTTTTAGGTGGTACGACGGTGCCGGTACCAGCAAACCAAGCGGTGTCTGGGATAACTCCAACTGCTACTGGCTTCTCAATTATTACACCTGGAACTTACAGTATCGCTTACGGAGTTAACTTAACGGCAGGATTGCTACTTGGTCTTCAATTAACAGTGAATGGCGTTCCATTAGCTGCTTCCCAGGTGGCGCCAGGAGTAGCCGTAACAAATATTTCTGGTAATGTGATTACGACACTTGCGGCTGGAGCTGTAGTCGAGGTACAGTTATTTGGACTGATTGGAGCAGCTGTATTAGTTGCTGGTCAAGGTGCTTTCTTAGAAATCATTCGAATAGCTTAGTGAAAAAAGCTCATCCATATGGATGGGCTTTTTTATATCGAATAGTAAAATTCTGTTGACGAACTTATGTTCTTGTTTTAAAATATTAAAAAGGAGAGTGGTGGATATGATTCAATGTTTAAATAAAGCTGCAGATGAGCATGGTCGATTGGAATTAATTTACGAAGCAAAAAATAAAAAGCTAACTCATCGTGAAGTCACTGTATATACCATTAATGATACTCATGTCTTTTGTTTTTGTCATTTAAAACAAGCTTACCGAGCATTCGCTCTTAATCAAATTTTATCATGTGCTGTACCTAGAAATAGGGCTAGAAAAACATCGCTTATTGGTTAATATTACGAGTTTCTAGGCAATCCCTTTAGACGGTGAGCCCAATGGTTAGTTGGACCATAGCCTTTCCCTAGATTAAGAGACCATGCAATTGCATCAGAAGTAAAGGCTTTTGCTTTGTGGACTGCTTCTAATAGAGAGGTCCCTTTTGCGACTTCTCCACAGATCGCAGCTGAAAACGTGCAGCCAGTGCCATGTGTGCTAGTTGTATCTGTACGGGGAGCATCTAATATAAATGCACCTGTTTCTTTGCTATAAAATAAATCAATTGCATCCCCTTTAAAACTTCCCCCCTTCACAACGGCACTTTGTGCACCAAGCTCCGTCACAATCTTTATTGCGGCTTTCTTCATATCTTCACTAGTTTCAATGTCCATTTCAACTAAATCTTTGGCTTCGGCGATATTCGGGGTGACTATTGTTGCCAGAGGAATAAGTGTTTCTCGGAGTGTTGCACGAACATTTTCTTCTAGTAATGGATCTCCATTTTTAGCCATCATAACAGGATCGCATATATAAGGTATTTTTTTATTTGCCGACAGTTGCTCCTTTAATAAATACATCATATCCGGTTGAGCAATCATCCCCGTTTTTATTGCATGTGGATAGATATCTGTAATGACAGCTTGAAATTGTTGTTCGATAAATTCAAGTGGAAGGTGATGTATGGCTTTAACTCCAGTTGTGTTTTGAGCGACTAAAGATGTCAGTACGCTCATCCCATATACCTCTAGTTCTTGGAATGTTTTTAAATCAGCTTGTATGCCTGCTCCTCCAGTTGGGTCTGTCCCGGCAATAGTTAAGGCACGATAGATTGTTGGCACGAAAATTCATCCTTTCCATTCCATAAAAAAATAGCCGTCTCAAAAGAGGCGGCTATTTTTTAGCAAGGTACGACTGATACGACCGAGTCGGTTGCTTGTCCCACTTCCCTACGCTAGGTTTAACTAGATCAGGTTGAAGAGTTAAAGGATTACCTTTTCTCAGCATGTACGCACCCCTAGTGGAATTTATCATATGTGTTTGATTTGGTTCTTATTCGTTTACTGCGTCTTTAAGTTGTTTACCCGGCTTAAACGCAGGATTTTTTGTTGCAGGAATTTCAATTTCTTGACCAGTTTGTGGGTTACGACCTTTACGAGCAGAACGCTCACGTACTTCAAAGCTTCCGAATCCTACAAGTTGTACTTTGTCACCTTTAACAAGTGATTCTGTAATTCCTTCGAATACCGCATCTACAGCTTTAGATGCATCCTTCTTAGAAATCTCCGCTTGTTCTGAAACTGCATTGATTAGATCTGTTTTGTTCATTTGAAAAAACTCCTTTTCTTATCTTAAAGTAGCTTATTATTCTAGCTTGCAGAATAACACGTATGCCAAAACCGCAAAAGCAGGGCAGCAGTACTGCCTGCCCTTAATTTACTCATGAATCCCATTGGTGTCAAGACATAAGGGGTAAATTAAAGCAGATCGGGTAGATTTACATGCAATTTAATCCTTTTGTCATGTTATTACAACTTCTATTAACCATCAGTACACGAATAAAAAAGAATATGTTATACTTTTCTGACGCGAAAATTACTTATCATAAGTCCGGATAAAGAAATGGTAATAGCAATAAAAACGGTGGATGAAAGGCTTTGGTTAAATAGCGTGAAAAAAGCAAGTAAACAGCCAGCAGCTGTAATTGGAAGACCAATGAATTCATTTGGTGAATCCGTGATATTAAAACGTGCTAAACGTAAAGCGCCACAAAGAATAAATAACACAACGGCTAGGCCGCCTGTAAAAGAGAAGGGCACTAAACTGGCTTGATAAACAAGTAAAGCGGGTGCGACACCAAAAGAAACAAGGTCACTTAATGAGTCAAGTTGCTTTCCGAGTTCAGTTTCAATATTCATCTTCCTTGCAACTAAACCATCAAAGCGGTCGAATAATGCAGCGACGGCAATAAATAATAGACCCATGCGAATACTTCCCTGTAAAGTAAACATGATGGCAGTAACACCAAATCCTAAATTAATGAGGGTTAAGATATTAGCAAGTTGGCCTTTTATTTTTTTGCTAGTTAGGTAGATCTGGTTTAAAAGAAACACGTATGCATCACCTCTTTTCGAGCTTTATTACGTGCTATAATACCAAAGTATACCATACATTCAATATAAATGATTTGATAATAAGTCGGTAAAAGGTGATTAGATGAAAAAAAAGATGTTTCGAGTGTGCATTGAATTAACAAATCATAAATGGAGTTCTGCATTGTTAAAGCGATTTGCTATGTCAAAAATAAGCCGACCATTTAATCCATTATTTGTGAAAACATATCAGGTAAATATGGATGAGTCTGCACGATCGCTGGATTCATTTGATAACTTACATACTTTATTTACTAGGAAACTTAAAGTGGAATCACGACCTATAGCTCCAGGAGATAGAACTGTAGTTGCACCAGTAGATGGACAATGCTCAGAACATGGAATATTAGTTGAAGGTCAGAAATTTCTAGTAAAAGGACAAAGCTATTTACTTCATGAAATGCTGCAATCGAAAGAGGAAGCAAAGAAGTTTGAGAACGGCTATTATATGGTTTTTTATCTCAGTCCTGCTCATTATCATCGAATACATAGTCCATTCAATGCGATTTGTAAATCGGTTAAAACGGCGGGTAATAAATCCTATCCTGTGAATCATCTTGGTCTTACATATGGAAAAAAACCACTCTCACATAACTATCGCCAGATCACGAAGTTAGAAATGCTTTCAGGGATTTGTACGATGATAGAAGTCGGTGCAATGAATATTAATAGTATTGTACGAATAAAAACAGATAAAAAATGGCTAAAAGGAGAAGAAACTGGATATTTCTCATTCGGGTCAACTGTTGTTCTTCTTTTTGAACAAGGAAGTTTCCAGCCAACTCTCAATGTTGACGAAGTAAAAATGGGTGAAAAAATAGGTGAAATGGTTGATGAGAAGGTTAAAAACGCCTGCGGAACTTTTCCGTAGGCGTTTTCTAAATAGAATTAATGGTGTTGTTTCATTTCCGGTTTCTCGTTGTTTCGTTTAGCTTCTTCTTCATAGAAAGGTTTCATGTCATCTCTGACTGAGGACGAGTGCATTTTAATACCTGTTCGATAAGCAGAACGGGAAATAACAAGAGCGGCAATAGGGACTGTTATAAAAACAAAAAGAATGGTCAATAACAGTTTGCCTATAAACTGGTTGTGTTGTGTTAAGAAGTAGAGAAAGGTTGCTGACATAATCATCATAATGCCAAAGGTAGAATTTTTACCTGTGGCATGAAGGCGTGAGTACACGTCAGGTAGGCGAATGATACCAAGTGCGGCTAATAAGCCGAAGATAGAACCAAGAAGCGCTAATATACTTATAATCCATTCAATCGTTGTCAAACAAATTCCCCCTCTCTAAAAACTTGGCAATAGCGACAGATCCAACAAATGCAAGAATACCAACAACTAAGACAACCTCAGTGTAAGCCATTGTATCTTGCAACATCATGAGGATGCCTACAAAGCCAATGAGCAAAATTCCAACCGTATCAAGGGCAACAATGCGATCGTGCATTGTAGGACCAAGGAGAGCACGTATAAAGCAAAGGAGAGCAGCAATCCCAAGAATGATTAAAGCGATTGATAGGATTGTATTAAACATGACGACGGGTCACCTCCAGTATTCCTGCTTCAAACGTTCTTTTCACTTGATTAATTAAGCCTTCTTTATCTTCGGCATTTAAGGCATGAACAAAAATATAATTTCCGTCCTCCGAAAACTCGATGGATAAAGTACCTGGAGTCAACGTCATCATTACTGCAAATAACGATTTTTCCGCACGTGTTTGAAGTTCGGTTGGGACAGCTACAATTCCAGGTGCGATTTTCATTTTTGGGCTTAAAACGATTTTTACAACATCAATATTGGCGATCGTTAATTCTTTTGCAAATACAAGTAGTAGTTTGAAAAACGACCAGACGCGATGCATGTAAAAATAGCGACCTTTAAAACGTATTAAAGTTAATACGACGAGCATTCCTATTAAATAACCAAAGACAAAATCAACTGCACTGAAACTATTTTGAAAAAGCATCCAAAGAAGAGCAACTGCTAGATTGATCATTAATTGAAAAGCCATCTAATCACTCCCCTAGAACCGAATTAATATAGATTTCTGGGTTAAGCAGTTGATCAGCTACATCAAGTGAGTAGTTGAAAACAGGTTCAGCTGCAAAACCTAAGATAATTGTTAGTGCGACGAGTGGAACGATAGCGAATAACAATTTAGTAACTGATACAGAAGCCTGTTCTTTCGAATGGGCTTGTTCTCCCCAGAAAGCATAAACGAAAATCTTAATCATTGAGAAGAGGGTTAAAAGACCCACAACTAAAGCTACAGTGGCGATCCCGTAACTTTCAATAACTAAGCTTTCTCTAATAAGAGGAAACTTACTAAAGAACCCTGAAAGGGGAGGGATACCTGCTAGGGACAATGCAGAGATGAAGAACATCCAAGCGAGCCAAGGATGAGTTTTCAGTAAGCCACCCATTTTCTTTAGATCCGTTGTACCTGTAATTTTTTCTGTTGCTCCTGCGAATAAGAAGAGTGCTGTCTTTACAATGATATGGTGCGCGATATAGAAGATCGCCCCTGCAATAGCTATTCTTGTATAAAGACCTAGCCCCATAACCATATATCCTACTTGACTAATAATGTGGTAGGAAAGGATTCGTTTAAAGTCAAATTGGGAAACGGCACCTAATACACCGAAGAACATCGTGAATCCAGCAACCCATAATATAAATGTATGGGTGAAGTCCGGATCATGAATGAAAATGAGTGTAAAGGAACGAATAATCGCGTAAATTCCAACCTTTGTTAATAGACCTCCAAAGAGAGCCGCTATGGCTGAAGGAGGACCATAATAAGACCTCGGAAGCCAAAAATAAAGTGGGAATAATGCTCCCTTCATTGCAAAAACCAAGAAAAAGATCATGGCAACAATTTGCAACGCGCCTGTTTGTTCGAGCTCACCTACACGAACTGCCAAGTGTGCCATGTTTAAAGTGCCTGTTATCCCGTATAAATAAGCAAGTCCTACTAAAAAGAGTATGGAAGCAAATACGTTAATCACTGCATATTTAAAGGATTCACGAAGCTGGTATTTGGTTCCTCCGATTACGATCAGAGCATAAGAAGAAAGCAACATAACTTCAAAAAATACAAACAGATTAAACATATCTCCTGTTAAAAACGCCCCATTCACTCCAGTTAAAAGAAAGAAGTAAAAAGGATAAAAGTAAAACTTTTCACGCTCTGAATGTAGCGTATTAAATGCAAAAAATAAACAAACAACCCCAACAATAGCTGATAAAAGAACCATAAATGTTGAAAATAGATCAGCTACAAAAACGATCCCAAATGGAGCTGTCCAGTTTCCGAATTCTAGTGTTATTACTCCAGTTGTGTATGCTTCATAGGCTAGAAAAATTGCTATTCCAAGCATTGCAAAGGAAGTAAGGGCACTTATCATTCTTTGCGTTTTTCTATACCTAACAAGCAATATTAAAAGCGCTCCTACCGCAAAAGGTAGAATTACCGGGAGCATGAGTAGATTATTCATCTGCAGACCCCCTTAACTTCTCTAAATCATCTGTATTATGCACTTTATATGTTCGGTAACCCAGTACAACTAGAAAAGCTGTAATTCCAAAGCTGATAACAATCGCTGTTAAAATAAGCGCTTGTGGCAATGGATCTGTGTAACCCCCGTCTGCCATGTGTTCCAGCGGAGGAGCATCAGCATTTAAGCCTGCCATTGTTAAAATCAATAAATGCGCACCGTGCGAGAGCATCATGATTGCAACAATGACTCGAAGCAAACTGCGATTTAACAGCATATAGGTTCCGACAGCGAAGAGCACACCGATGACAATAAACATTAAAATTTCCATCAGTCTTCATCCTCCGCAACTGTAAGTGTAATAACCATTGCAACTGCGACTACGACTAAAAAGATCCCTAAGTCAAAAGGCAAGGCAGTTGTTAGTTCAAGTTCCCCAAAGAAAGGAAACGTGTAATAACCAAAGAATTGTTCCAGATAAGCATCTCCAAAGATGATTCCGATAAAGCCAACACCAAGAGTGATTAATAACCCAATCGCTACTACTGGTACAAAAGAAATCTGAATGACATCATTAGCTGCTTTTCGATCAAAAACAACATAAATTAACATCAAGGAGCACGCAGCAGTTAACCCACCGATGAATCCACCGCCTGGATCATTGTGTCCAGCAAAAAACAGATAAAATGCAAATGCTAATAAAAAGTATGTCGTTACGACAATTAACGTTTGTTGCAAGACATCATGTGATTTTGAGTACTTCATACGTCCTCCCCTCCTTTAAAGCGATGTTTAACGAGCATAATTACAGCTAGTGCCACAATCCCAAGAACAAGAACTTCAAGCATCGTATCGAGTCCACGGAAATCAACTAAAATGACATTGACCATGTTTGTTCCGCCACCTAGTTCATACACATTTTCAATGAAGAAGTCTGAAATAGATGTTAGACCTGCATCTGTGCTTAGTGAATAAGCACTAATTCCAACAACTGTTACTGTAATACCCACAGCGGCAGATACGATAATATTAAACGTCTTTTTTGAAGCTTTGACGGTTTCATCAGCCATTTCGGGAAGATGTCTAAAAGCTAACATTAATAAAACCACCGTTACAGTTTCAATAAGAAGTTGGGTTAAAGCGAGGTCTGGTGCACGCAAAATGACAAAGAACAATGCCATTATGTAGCCAATTATCCCAGCAAAAATAATTAAAGTTAGTCGTTTTTTGATGAAGGGTAGGCATAAGCAAGCCATTATGAAAACAACGGCAATGACAACCATAAAAATTGGTAATTCAGCTAAATTAGCTGTATTGAGATTCCAAGCATCGGCATACCAGAACGTCCAACTTAGAAGAAGTACGATAAAGATAGACATATACAAGAAGTAATCTCGTAATAATCCTGTCATCTGCACTCTTGTAATTGCTTGCGAACCAGTAATTAAACCATCTAAACCTTTATCATAAAACCAATGAAGTGGATCACGTTCCCTTTTATAAATTTCTAATTTAGACCATTTCTTCATAAGTAGGAACAGACCTGTACCAAATAGGACAACACCAATTGACATTAAAAGTTCAGTATTAAATCCGTGCCATAAATAAAAATCCACAGCTACATTGTCAAGAGTTAATGTAGGTATAATACTCGTTACAGCTGGAGCAATTAGTGAATCAGCAACTATATTAGGGAATAAGCCTAAGACGATAACAAGGGACCCCAATAAAAGTGGGCTAATTAACATCCCTAATGGTGCTTCATGTACTTTTTGGTCAAAATTTTCTTCTTTAAATGTACCTAAAAACGTTTTGACAAACATGATTAAGCAATATAGAAATGTGAATATACTTGCAATCCATGCAATGATTGGCAACATAAATCCAATGCTGTTTGCAGAGAAGAAGTCTGCTTCTGTTGCTCTTAACATTCCGGTAAAAAACATTTCCTTTGAGATAAAACCATTAAATGGAGGTAAACCAGCCATGGATGCTAGTCCAACAGCAGAGATAACAAAAGTAATTGGCATAATGGTCATTAATCCACCAAGCTTTTTAATATCTCTTGTACCTGTTTCGTGATCAATAATGCCTACTGTCATAAATAGGCTTCCTTTAAAAGTTGCGTGATTAATTAAGTGAAACAAAGCTGTCATGATGGCAACAGCGTAAAATGTAACTGCTTCTCCGTCTGACACGAAAAGTGCTGCAGAACCAACGCCTAAAAGACTCATAATAAGACCAAGTTGACTAATGGTTGAATAAGCGAGAATCCCTTTTAAGTCTTTTTGTCGAACAGCTGTTACAGATCCATAAGCTAATGTGATTAATCCAACTATAATTAATGTCCAAAACCAAACGGCCTGTCCTCCAAAAACAGGGGTAAGACGAGCAACCAAATAGATGCCGGCTTTTACCATAGTTGCAGAGTGTAGGTAAGCACTAACTGGAGTAGGAGCTTCCATCGCATCAGGTAACCAGATATGGAATGGGAATTGAGCAGACTTAGTAAAAGCTCCTAGAAGTACAAGAATCATAGCAGGCAAAAAGAGTTGACTAGCCACAACGGCATCTACCTGTCCAATGATTTCCCGTATACTAAATGTGCCTGTAATACCATATAGAATACAGAACCCTGCTAACATAGCGAAACCGCCAAAAACAGTAATTAGCATTGATTTTTGAGCACCGTATACTGATTTTTTTCGGTGGTACCAGTAACTAATTAAAAGAGCAGAGGCTAAGCTTGTTAACTCCCAAAAGATATATAACGTTATTAAGTTGTCAGTTAAGGTTACCCCAAGCATCGCACCCATAAAAATGAGTAAGTACGTATAAAAATTTTGTAACCGTTCTGTAGCTTTATTTAAATAATAAATGGAATAGAGCACAACGAGTGACCCGATTCCAGAAATTAATAAAGCGAAGATAAGGCTAAGTCCATCCAAATAAACATCAAAATTAATACCTAGGGATGGGACCCACGGCATCGAATGTAGAAGTGTTTCTCCGTTTGATGTAATTGGCAAGTAAGACAAGAAGTACACAAATATAATTGTGGGAACTAGCAGGACAATCCAGCCAGTATGGAGTCTTTTTGTGTATGGGTAAATGATCGGTATTACGATGGCCATCAAAAATGGAATTATAATGGCTATGTGGAGACTGGACATGTCATTCCTCCTTCAAAAGTTTTAAAAAGTAAGTTCCAAGGTCTTCGCCATTATAACTTAAAAAAAATGTCGATGCACCCCTAGAGCATTAGGGATTTATAGTTTTGTTTGTGCATTTATATAAGAATAAATGCGTCTTAAAAAAGAAAAAATTTTTATGAATAGATACGCTTAAAATTGCCCATTCTATAAATAAAACTGGAGGGCAAATCTATTCGAACAAAAAAGAAGTCAATTGTATGCATAGGGATATTTACGGTTGTTCTGCTTTTTGGATGGTGGACAAATGATATAGTTGAAAAGCATCGTAACCAAGAACGACAAGGCTTTTCTACCCAAAATGTCGACCTTTATGAATTCGGTCCCCGTGAATATATAAAATTCATTCCTCAATCAGAAATAATCGAAGAAGATGAAAACAATTAAAAATAGCAAAAAGCCAACTAGTTAAGCTAGCTGGCTTATTGTTGTTTCTATTAAAATAATTATTACTTTAAGGTGCGGCTTTTTTACGATTAAGAAGAGAGTCTGACCTGATCAGTTAGAGAACGACGTAGCAGTTCAGCATGAATTATGTCAATGAAGTCTTTGTTAAGTTCAAGTTCAACTGCTTTGTGATAAGTTTCGATTAAGAGTTCGTCTGATAAATTCTCCATCTAACTCCTGCTTACAAATAGCAGGTTCACCTCCCCATCGGTTTAAGTGAGCGCACCTCTCAACATATGATTGTAATTTGTATCCTACCATGAGAGAGTGAATAGAACAACCGTTCGATTTATCCACATTGACTAGTTGATAACCTGTGGGTTAATTGTGAGTTTGTTTTTGAAAGGGTTGCTCTATTCGTGTTTATAACGTTAACAACTTTATCCACAATTGTGGAGTGTGGCTGGTTTTGTCGAAAAATTTTGTGAGGATGATGTTTATGTCGAATGCTGTATTGAGGGAAAGAAATGTTCGATTGTAGTTTTGTTTGAAAAATTATAGAATCAGCGGTATAGTTGATGTTTGATCAGTTTATTTGATTTAGTTTAGAAAAGGGGTGCTGACGTGTTCAGCCAATTACTTCCAAATCAATATGTGAAGAGCATTTATGATATCGATTTAGACGCATTAAAAAACCGTGGCATTCGTGCTGTTATTACTGATTTAGATAATACATTGGTAGAGTGGCATCGTGAAGAGGCGACACCTGAAGTGAAAAATTGGTTTACTAAATTAGAAGAAACGGGCTTGAATGTGACGATTGTATCTAATAATACAGAAAAGCGAGTAAAGGCTTTTTGCGATCCAGAGCAAAAAATCTTTATTCATGGTGCGAAAAAGCCAAGTAGAAAGGCTTTTCGTAAGGCTTGTAAGCAAATGGATGTACGAACTGATGAAGCGGTTGTTATAGGAGACCAAATCTTTACAGACGTGCTTGGAGGTAATCGAGCTGGTCTTTTTACGATTCTAGTCGTACCTGTTGCTAAAACAGATGGATGGATGACGCAATTGAACAGGCGCATGGAACGCATTGTATTAAGATGGATGAAGAAAAAAGGTCAAATTCATTGGGAGGAATAAGCATGTCTGAAACAGAAACAGAGCAAGATTGGCACTGCTCCGGGTGCGGTGTTAAAATTCAATCAGAGGAACCAAAAAAAATCGGTTATGCACCATCTTCAGCGTTAAAAAGGGATGTTGTCGTATGTAAACGATGTTTTCGTCTCACTCATTACAATGAGATCCAACCAGTTGCGATTGAAGATGACGAATTTGCAGCGATGTTCCATTCATTGCATACAAAAGATGCGTTAATCGTAAAAGTAGTTGATATTGTAGATGTATATGGAAGTTGGATCTCTGGTGTACAACGTTTTGTAGGGAAGAATCCGGTCTTACTTGTCGCAAATAAAGTAGACTTATTGCCTAAATCAACGAACCGAGGAAAATTAACCAATTGGTTAAAGAAGATGGCAAGTGATGAAGGATTAAAACCGCTTGATGCGATGTTGATGAGCACAGTGTCAAACGAGGGCGTGGAGGAAGTCATTAATCGGATTGATGAACTCCGCAAAGGCAAAGACGTGTATGTTGTTGGTTGCACAAATGTCGGGAAATCATCTTTTATTAATAAAATACTAAAATTGCATGGGCATGAAGGCGACCACTTTATTACGACATCCCATTTTCCTGGAACGACATTAAACTTAATTGACATCCCGTTGGGCGATGAAAAATCATTAGTTGACACACCTGGTTTAATCAATCGTCATCAAATTGCCCACTTGTTAAGTCCAAAAAGTTTAAAAGCCATAACTCCTAAAAAAGAATTAAAGCCTACTGTGTTTCAATTAAAAGAAGAGCAGACCTTATTTTTGGGTGGGTTAGCTCGGCTTGACTTCATAAAAGGTGCTCCATCATCGTTTGTTGTCTATGTCGCAAATGATCTGCATATTCATCGAACAAAACGTGAAAAAGCAGATGATTTATTTGAAAATCATGCTGGTGTTCTTTTAACACCTCCTTTTAAAGAAGAAGGGGAAGTTACCTTTGAGCTTAAGAAGCACACATTTAAAATAGGCGCTGAAGCAACGGATATTGTCTATTCTGGCCTTGGTTGGATACGAGTGCAAAGTGAAGGTGCTACGATTGAAGTATATGCCCCGAAAGAAGTTGGGGTAAGTGTTCGTCCGTCAATTCACGCATAATACGGATTAACAGTGGACAGGAGGGCATTGGTATGAGGAAATTTGGATTAATTGGACACCCAGTCAGTCATAGTAAAAGTCCGCAAATACATGGTGCTGCTTATCAGGACTTAGGAGTTACAGCTGAATATGTAGCTTTTGATATTCCTGAAGACAATCTTGCAAAAGCGATCGAAATAATGAAAGTAAATGGCTTTGAAGGTTTAAATGTGACCATTCCTCATAAAGTAAAAATAATGGAGTATTTGGATACAGTGGGTGAGGATGCAACATTGATTGGGGCAGTTAATACGATCGTCAAAGAGGGCGATCGATTAGTTGGACGAAATACAGATGCGGATGGCTACATGGAATCGTTACTTGGAGCATTGAGGCAAAGCACCTTGGCAAACTCCAACGTACTTGTTATAGGAGCTGGAGGAGCTGCAAGAGCGGTTGTGTATGGCTTAACGAAACATGATGCCAACATTACAATTGCTAATCGTACGCTTCACAAAGCTGAACAACTTGCGATGCTATTTAGTTCAGCAAACGTGGAAACAGTTACGATTGCGGAAGCGGAAAAACAACTGGCTAAGTTTGATATTGTCATTAATACTTCTTCGGTGGGAATGTATCCAGACGTAACGAATCAACCAATCGATGTGACTTTTTTGGCAATGGAAGCCCTTGTGAGCGACTTAATTTATAACCCGCTTGAAACGCAATTGATAAAAGCAGCAAAGCAACGTGGAAATCCTGTGTTGACTGGGGTGGAGATGTTTGTAAACCAAGCCGCTCTTTCCATTTTCCATTGGACAGGGTTAACAGCAAACCGTGAGAAGATGAAAGCAGAAGTGCTGAAGCACTTATAATAATGGAGGCAATAGATCAGAATGTTATCAAATAAACAAAAAAGGTTTTTGCGAGCAGAGTCACATAACATCCAACCTATTTTTCAGGTGGGCAAGGGTGGCGTGAACGAGAATATGATCGTACAAATCAACGAAGCGTTGGAAGTAAGAGAACTTATAAAGGTGAGCATTCTCCAGAACTGTATGGAGGACAAGCATGAAGTGGCTGAAGGGATCGTAAATGGAACTAAAGCGTATCTTGTCCAAGTTATTGGAAGCATGATTATTTTGTATAAACCTTCAAAAGAGAATGCGAAGATTCATTTACCAAGGAATTAATAAGGAGGAGTAGGCGTGAAGCGAGTTGGGCTGTTTGGCGGCACCTTTGATCCTCCGCATATTGGACATATGCTTATTGCTCAAGAAGCGTTGTCTGTAGTTGAGTTAGATGAAATTTGGTTTATTCCTGTTTCTACCCCTCCACATAAAAAGAGAGTAGGGTTAACGAGTGCTAGAGACCGTTATCAAATGGTAGAGGCGGCTTTGTCGGATGAACCTCGATTTAAAACAAGCGATATCGAGCTGAAGCGTCAAGGGAAATCATATACAATTGATACGGTACGTCAATTAAAGAATGAGTATCCAACACATGACTTTTTCTTTTTAATCGGTGGAGATATGGTCGAGATGCTTGAAAAATGGTATCAGATTGATGAATTGAAGAAGTTAGTCACTTTTGTTGCATTCAATCGTCCAGGTTCAGGTAGTGTAGGTAACGAAGAGTTGCATGTTGTGCCATTTATAGAAGTGAATATTTCGTCTTCATTAATTCGAGAACGTAGTCAAAGCGGCAAACCAATTCGGTATTTTGTGCCATCTAAAGTAGAAGAGCTGATTAAGGAGAGAGGTCTTTATGGCTATGACACCTGAAGAGGCATTGCAGGTTGTCCATACTCATTTAACACCTTCTCGCTATAAGCACACGTTAGGTGTGAGAGAGACAGCAATTGCACTTGCCAAAAAGTATAAGGCAAATGTTCAAAAAGCGGAACTTGCAGCGATTCTCCATGACATTTGTAAATATCATGATAATGAAGAAATGAAGAAAACCGTAACGACTATATTAAATGAACCTCATTGGGCACAATATGGGGAAGCGTTGCTTCATGCTCCATGTGGAGCGTTATTCATACAACAACATTTAGGTATTGAGGATGAAGAGATTTTACAAGCAGTCAAATCACATACCACTGGTCGCGCGGATATGTCGTTACTAGAAAAAGTCGTTTTCGTGGCTGATTATATTGAGCCTAACAGAAAATTTCCAGGTGTGGAGACTGCTAGGGATTTAGCAAGCAGAGATTTAGATGAGGCATGTCAATTTTCATTAAAGCAAACAATGCTTTATTTGCTCTCAAAAGAGTTGCCAATCCATCCGGAAACAATGTCAGCGTACAATTTTTATATATTGAAAGGGGAAAAAATAAGTGAATCAACATTTACTAATGGCGGTTGAAGCCATTGATGATAAACGTGGGCAGCAAATTGCCGCTTTAAATATGGAGGGGATTTCACCGATCGCGGATTATTTCGTAATCTGCCACGGGAATTCTGAAAAACAAGTTCAGGCAATTGCTCATGAATTAAAAAAGAATGCACAAGAAATGGGCATTGAAATAAAGCGCTTAGAAGGTTATGACCAAGGACGTTGGGTATTGCTTGATATTGGTGATGTTGTTGTCCATATATTCCATAAAGATGAACGGCTTTATTACAACCTTGAAAAGTTATGGGGCGATGCAAGCCGTGTCGATCTGGGAGAGGTCTTAACAGGATGATGAAACCAGGCACCACGGAAGCTCTAACCGTTGTTCGTCAGGCTGAATTCGGCTTTTTCTTAAGTGATGGGGAAAACGATATACTTCTTCACGAGAGAGAGGTAACGGGAACGATTGCAGTTGACGAAACAGTAACTGTTTTTTTATATCATGATCATCAAAATCGGCTTAGTGCAACAATGGCTCAACCGATAATTAAAAATGACGAGATGGGCTGGCTTGAAGTTGTTGGTGTAAGACCGACACACGGTGTATTTGTCTATAATGGCATCTCAAGAGATCTTTTTGTTTCAATGGATGAACTGCCAACTGACCGAAATGAATGGCCTGCTGTAGGAGATAAGCTGTTTTGCTCACTAACTTGGGATAAAAAAGGAAGATTGATGGGCAAGCTCGTTAAAGGAAGCCCGATTACTTCACAAGCCATTCTAGCGGATGATTCTTGGTTGAATCAGAACGTAAAAGGAACAATCTATCATTTTCTCGATGAGGGAGCAGCACTATTTATTGAAAATGGACCAATTGCATTCCTCCATCAAGACGAAGCAAATGGGATTCCTCGGTTGGGACAACTTGTGCATGGTCGTGTTCAGTTTGTACGAGATGATGGCCGTGTTAATATTACACAACGGCAGTTACGAACGGATCAACAGAAAGACGATGCGGATGTTATTTTAGCTTTTTTAGAGGCGCGTAAAGCTGGCGGGATGCCTTATACTGATAAATCTTCTTCAGAAGATATTCATGCGCGTTTCGGTATGAGTAAGGCTGCTTTTAAACGTGCTTTAGGAAAATTGTACAAGGAACGCAAGATTGAACAACGTGATGGATTTACCTATTTGGCGGAGAAAAAATGAGTTACGAGCATTTTTCCTCATACTATGATTTATTAATGGAGCATGTTGAGTATGAAGAATGGCTTCGTTATATGGAACGCATTTTTTTGGAACATAATGTGAATGTTGATCATGTACTGGATCTTGGTTGTGGCACTGGAGAATTGCTTTTGCTTATGGACCAAAAGGGTTGGCAAGTTACTGGGGTGGATTTATCAGAAGAAATGCTTTCCATTGCGCAATCGAAACTTCAGATGGCTGGTGTCACCCCGCAACTATATCAAGGCGATATGAGCGAACTACCACCGTTAGGTTTATTTGATGTGATTACAATCTTTTGTGATTCATTAAATTATTTAGACGATGAAGAAGCGGTAAAGCGTACGTTTGCATCTTGTTATAAACAATTAAAGCCAGGTGGTATGCTTTTATTTGATGTTCACTCTCCTGCAAAGATAAAGGCATTTGATGGAGCTGTTTTTGCTGATGCATCTAAAGACGTATCGTATATTTGGACGAGTTTTGCTGGGGAAAAACCACTAAGTATTGAGCACGAATTGACTTTCTTTGCATTAACAAAAAACGGTTATTATGAACGAGTGGAAGAATTGCATAAAGAACGTACTTTCGAATCAGGTATTTATAAGTCATGGTTGGAAGATGCAGGGTTTTCACTAGTAGAAATAACGGCTGATTTCTTAACGAAACAACCTACAGACGAAAGTGAACGACTTTTCTTTGCTTGTCGAAAAATAGATGCAGGATAAAAAAACAAAAGAACGAAATGAGTAAAGGTAGGAATTGAGATTCCTACCTTATTTGTATGAAAATTCAACAGTTAGCTTTTCTTTTTCATCCAGATATTTTTTTTGAGTCTGCTTAAATAATTCATTAAATCCACTACCAACCATCTGTTCAAGTACTTCAATCCCTACTCCTGTTATTCCTCCTGGAACACAAACCCGTTTTTGCAAAGTAGGCAATGTATAATGCTCTTGCTCTAAAAGCTTGCCGAGACCAATGAGCATTGAAGTTGTTAGTTCTGTTGCTTCTTCTTCTGTGATGGCAGTTTGACTGACTGCTCCCTCAATAAAACGCTGGGCTAAGTACGAGAAGAAAGCCGGTCCACAACTGACAATATCTGACGACACACGTGTTATTTGTTCTTCAATGTGAAGGGGTTTTGAAATTGAAGATATAAACTGTGTTAAACTGTCTCGATCTTTTGGACTGCATTTTTCTCCAAAACTTAAAAGCATTGATCCTGAACGGGCACGATTTAAAATACTAGGAATAGCACGACATGATTTACATGGTAGCGCTAAATCTAAGTCTGCGATCGAAACAGGGCTTGTTATAGAAATTGCCAATTGGTCTGTGTCAACAAGTGGTGCTAGTTCTTTAAACAAGTTTGGCATATCTTTTGGTTTGACACAAATAAACAACCACGTGCACTTTTTCACTAATTCTTCCAGTGTAAATGCAATTGTCACTTTCGGAAATGCGTTTTTTAAAGCCTCCGATTTCGCTACACTCCGATTAATGACAACTATGTCATTTTGTTCAACCGCTTGCGCATCAATCAAACTCTCTACTAGCATACTCCCCATGCTTCCAGTGCCGATAAAACCGATCGCCATACGCTCACCTTCCTTTTCTCAGCTCTTTTTAGGTTATGCTGTACAGCTTGTTTGTCATTCCGATAATAAATAGAAAGGAGCTCAAATCGTGAACGAACTAGTGAGAAAACCGATTTTTATTTATAGTGGCATTGCTGTTGTAATCATTATTTTGCTGAGCGTGTATCTGCTAACAACACAACCGGATAATGAAAATGAGCTGCTTGAAGAACCAGATTGGATTGCACAAGAAAAGAGAGAGGAGGCTGCAGAAGTTGAAAGTGATACGCACATCGTTGTTGATGTAAAAGGAGCGGTTGCCGTTCCGGGAGTATATGAACTCACAAATGAAAGCAGGATACATGAAGTCATTCATCTTGCAGGAGGGTTTTTAGATGAAGCAGATCGGGATAGTGTTAACTTAGCTTTGAGGGTTAGTGATGAAATGGTTCTCTATATACCTTATGAAGGAGAAGAACAAGAAATTAATCTGTTAGTACACAATGGGGAGATCGCTTCAGCACTTGTTAATCTCAATACAGCTACTGAGTCAGAATTGCAAACATTACAAGGCGTTGGCCCCGCAAAAGCAGCTGCAATTATCCAGTACCGTGAAGAGAATGGTCTATTTAACACAATAGAAGAGATTACAAATGTAAGCGGGATTGGAGATAAGTCTTTTGACTCTCTAAAAGACATGATTTCAGTGCAATAAACGACATTAATTGACGGCTAGCCGTTTCAACACTACAATTTAGACATGTTTAAGAAAAAGGAGAACGTTATGGAACGAATTTCTTGGGATTTATATTTTATGGCACAAAGTCAATTACTCTCATTGAGAAGTACTTGCCCGAGGCTTAAAGTAGGCGCAACAATTGTTAGAGATAAACGGATTATAGCTGGAGGGTACAATGGTTCTGTTTCCGGTTCTGACCATTGTTTAGATCAAGGTTGCTACGTGGTTGACAATCACTGTATTCGTACAGTTCATGCCGAAGTCAATGCACTATTACAGTGTGCAAAATTTGGTGTTCCGACGGAAGGTGCGGAAATGTACATTACACATTTTCCGTGTATTCATTGTGCAAAATCGTTGATTCAAGCGGGGATTTCAAAAGTTCATTATGCTAAAGATTATAAAAATCAGCCATATGCAGTCGAGCTTTTTAAAGAAGCTGGTATAGAATGTATAGAAGTGGAAATCGACGACACTGTAGTTGATCAGCAATTTCACGAAAAATTAGCTTTAACCACATCTTTATTACAAGATTTAGAGCGTTTAGGTGCTACAACTGAAGAGCTAGAAGCATATGCAAGTAAAACGAAGAAACTCTATTTTGCGCAACCGGTGACAGATGAGTGAATAGGCTTTGCATATGCATGTTGTCAGCTTCTGCTGCTATCGCGCTTGTGCTAAGATCAAATAATGAAGTTTTTATCCTTCTAATTGCAGCAACAGTAATTCTTGCAGGAACCGGTTTTAGAGAAAATCGAATAAAGACTGTTGCTGCAGTGCTGTTGCCTTTTTTTTCATTTTTTGTTATTTCTACGTTTCACCAATCCATGAATAAAACTAACCTCTCCGCTTCAGAGACAGAATTGATCTTTACGATCTATGATCGCCTTCATTTAAATGGAAACCAAATTCGAGGAACAATTAAAACAACTGCCGGTGAAAAAGTGATGCTTGCTATGCATTTATCTAATGAAAGTGATACAGAACTTGCTTCCTATCGTCCAGGGCAAAGTTGCTATGCTTCTGGTGTGTTAAAATCTCCTTACTCGGCGCGTAATCAATATGCGTTTGATTACAAACGATACTTATTAGAGCAGCGTATTCACTGGACTTTTGAAGCAAAACCAACTACGTTCAATTGTGTTGAAGGAAACCGGTTGTTATGGCAACGACTTACGGCATTTCGAGCACAATTAATTGAACAATTAGTTGATACATTACCAGAAGGTTCGAGAGGAATTGTGGTTGCGCTCACATTTGGGGACAGACGATACGTTGATCCGGATGTTTTACAGGCGTATTCAACACTTGGCATTATTCATTTGTTAGCTATTTCTGGACTTCATGTAGGAATTGTAAGTATGAGCTTGTTCTACTTACTTATTCGATTTGGAATGACTAGAGAGCTGGCAATGATGATCATGCTTATCGTATTGCCCATTTTTGCTCTTTTAACAGGGGCAGCACCACCCGTTATTCGCGCTTCTTCAATGTTATTTGTTTATTATCTCCTGTTATTGACGCGAATAAAAATTCATCCATTTTATGGGTTTTCCTTTATTTTTTTTAGTTATTTAGTGATAGATCCTTATAAATTGTTTCAATTGGGGTTTCAATTATCCTTTTTGGTTTCATTCTCATTAATCCTTTTGAGAAAAGCGATTGAGGTTCAATCGCACTCTTATTTTACTCGTTTATGCTCCGTTACATTAATTGCCCAATTGTCGGGACTTCCTTTAATTCTATATCATTTTTATGAATGGTCTCCTTTAAGTTTAGTACTCAATTTGCTCTATATCCCATTTGTATCTCTTTTTGTACTTCCGTTAAGTTTTATCGGTGTAATCTTGCATTTTCTTATCCCGTTTCAGCTGAATCCATTTATTGTTTTGCTTGACTTGATCCTTGTACCGATTCATGATGGAGTGCTTGTTCTTGGCAGAAATGCATTTGAATGGGTCATTGGTCAGCCACCTTTACTATGTATAGCAGCAATGTATGCGGCTATCATTTTCATGGGAATGATGTGGGAAAATAATAAAATACGATTATGGGCGTTGTTTCTACCAATCATCGTTGTCATCGCCATAACCATTTTTTTACCCTATACACGAAGTGGTGTAGTCGTGACGATGCTCGATGTAGGTCAAGGAGATTGTATTATCATTGAATTCCCTTATCGGAAGGCAGTTTATGTCATTGATACAGGTGGCCATCTAGATTTTGGGAATGAAGAGTGGATGAAGAAAAGGGCACAATTTAATACTGGAAAAGACATTGTTACCCCTTATTTAAAGGCAAAAGGAATTTCTACGATTACGGGTCTTATTCTCACACATGGGGATCACGATCATATTGGTGGTGCGGCTGAAATCTTGAATGAAATCGATGTTAAGGAAGTTTTTTACCCAAACACAGCTATAGAAAAAGACAATGAAATTGAACTTCTAACTTCGGTTCACCATTCAAGTGCCAATCTTCAATTTGTTATAAATGGTGATTCGATTAATGAACACTTTTATGTACTTCATCCAACTAGTGAACAGCAGTGGTCAGGTAATGATAGCTCCATAGTACTATTTGCGGAATTAGATGGTATATCGTTTTTGTTTACTGGTGACTTGGAAGAGGACGGAGAGAGAATGTTATTACAGCAATATCCAAACATAAAAGCGGATGTCTTAAAAGTTGGTCATCATGGAAGTATCACGTCAACTTCAGATGAGTTGTTAGAGATGGTTTCACCTAGGATTGCTCTTATTTCGGCGGGGGTGAATAATCGATTTGGTCATCCGCATCCCGATATCGTTGCAAAACTAGACGAATTAAACATTGATATACTGCGAACAGACCTGCATGGATCAATTGAAATGAAAATCGTTAATGGAGATGTAAAGTGGGAAAAAACGGTGGATTGACAAAAAAGGCAGAGTGATCTGCCTTTTTCTTGTGTACTTAATTAATAATAGCTAACCACGTCTGCAATATTGGCAATAATAAAGATGATTGCAAAAAAAGCAAACGAGGCAATAAAGCCGACGGCAGAAGGAACAATATCATTCGCTTTGTCCTGAACGTCCTTTTCAAACTTATTCATGCGGCACCTCCTGTATGAGCTAAGTATACGTGATTTGTCCATAAATGAAAAGGCTCTCTAAACGGATTTCTAGTACAAAATAGTATGAGTCTTAATACTGGTATGGCTATATTTCGATAGGTTCATACATGGAAAACGAAGTCGATCACGGCACCACTTCTAAAGATTTTGCATAGGATAAGGCAGAAAGAGTAAAAAATACCGAATCGCCCTCCCGCTTTTAACGAGAATTCCTAGGATCTACGTTAAAGGCGTTTATCATAGATGCAAGAGAGGGGTGGCTCTCTCTTGCCCATCTTTTCACTTCAGTCTAAAATAGATTGAAGGACATGTTATAGGAGAGTACATATGAGCGTAACGAAAATAATGAATGACTTATCAACTAAAACGTTAAAACCAATTTATTTTTTATATGGAACAGAACAATATTTAATTGAACAATTTCTTCAGAATGTGCACGAAGTGCTCTTTACTGAAGATGATGGCGAATTAAATGATGTGCGATTTTATTTAGCTGATACGCCTCTCGAACAAATTATTGAAGAGGCGGAAACAGTGCCTTTTTTTTCAACTAGGAAATTGGTTGTCATACAGGATTTTTATTTGGCAACCAGTCAGAAACCGCCTTCTAAAATTGAACATAATGTAGATTCAATAGAAGCGTACGTAAATGAGCCAGCAAGTGAAACGGTCTTAGTTATCGTTGCCCCTTATGAAAAACTAGATGAAAGGAAACGAATAACAAAACGGCTGAAAAAAGAAGTTGAAGCAATTGACGTTAGTCCGCTTAGTGAAGAAAATGTTTATAAATGGATTCAATCAATTATGAAAAAAGAGCACTTTGAAATTGAGACAGAAGCCAAGGAACTGATGTTTCAACGTGTGGGTGCCAATTTAATGCTTATGCATCAAGAACTTAATAAGTGTATGTTGTATGCTAAGGATGTAAAAAGAATTACAAAAACTGATGTTGCTAATATGGTTGCAGAGACAGTTGAACAAAGTATATTTACCGTTATTGAATTTGCAGCAAAAGGACAAGCAGGTAAGGCTGTACATACTTATCATGGGTTGTTACGGCAAAAGGAAGAACCACTTGCGATCTTAGCATTGCTTACAAGGCAGTTTAGGATTTTTTATCAAGTAAAAGTGAGGGCTTCTAAAGGGTATACACAAAAAGAAATCGCTTCTCAATTAAAAGTACACCCTTATGTCATTAAACTGGCAATGCAAAAAATGAAGTCTTTTTCAATAGAAAGCTTGCGCTTAGCTATTATCCATTGTTCCGATACTGATTATGGTATTAAAAGTGGACGTCTAGAAAAAGAAATGGCAGTTGAATTGTTGTTAATTCGCTTAAGTGAAGCAGGTTAATAAAATAAAAAACACCAATCACATTTGTGATTGGTGTTTTTATTAAAATAGATCACGGGTTGCACCCATGATCCGTACTTCAGTCTTACTATGCAGTCAATCCGTTTAATTTCTTCGCTAGGCGAGATTTTTGACGAGATGCAGCATTTTTATGGATAAGACCTTTTGTAGCGGCTTTATCAAGCTTTTTCGTTGCATCAACAAACGCAGCTTGTGCTTGTTCTGCATTGCCAGCTTCCGCAGCAGTTTCAAAGTTCTTAACTGCAGTACGAAGAGCAGACTTTTGAGCAGTATTTTGAGCACGACGTTTGTCATTTGTTTTTACACGTTTAATCGCAGATTTAATGTTTGGCATTAATTTCACCTCCGTCATAAACGGCCCATAAGAAAAGGCCATCTCTAAAGCACTGATACGACAGTACAACACTCTGCATTTTACCAAAACTAGTGGTTTAATGCAATACAAACTATTACTAAAGTAGAATTGATGAATGTTTTTTTCAACTCGAGGGACAATATGGTGTAGTTCAAAGAAGAAAGGAGCGGTGTAAGTGGAAGAGCTTAATATGGAACCTTTTCAAATTCGCACAGATTTAGCACTTGAAGCGCATGAAATGGTTGTTGAGCAACAACAGAAACAAAAACAAAAAGAACCATCACATGTTGGAGATGTTGTTGTCGAAGAAGAAACAGTGGATGGCGTTAAAGTGACGAAAGTGATAATTGGTGAAGACGGGGCGAAGCGCCTACAGAAGCAGGCAGGAAACTATTTAACGTTTGAAGCGCAAGGAATTCGCAGAAAAGACACAGATTTGCAAGCTGATATGGAGCGAGTATTTGCACGTGAGTTTGCTTCCTTTTTAATAAGGTCGGGTGTGAAAAAAAACGATACTTGTTTAGTTGTAGGGCTTGGGAATTGGAATGTGACTCCGGATGCGCTAGGTCCACTAGCTGTAGAAGAGTTGCTTATTACAAGACATTTGTTTGATTTAGCTCCAGAAGAAGTGCAAGATGGGTACCGATCTGTAAGTGCTGTTACACCAGGAGTAATGGGTGTAACCGGTATTGAGACAAGTGATGTTGTCTTTGGTGTTATTGAAAAGATTAAACCTGATTTTGTTATCGTTATTGATGCTCTAGCCTCGAGATCGATTGAACGAGTGAATACGACAATTCAAATAGCGGATACGGGTATTCATCCTGGAAGCGGTGTGGGTAACAATCGGAAAGCTATGAATCAAGAAACACTTGGTATTCCTGTAATTGCGATAGGGATTCCAACAGTAGTGGACGCTGTTACAATTACTTCAGACGCGATTGATTTTGTATTAAAACATTTAGGTAAGGAAATGAGAGAAGGAGATAAACCATCAAGACGTCTTGCTCCAGCAGGTATGACTTTTGGTGAGAAACGAAAATTATCTAAGGAAGACTTGCCGGATGAGAGCGGAAGAGAAGCTATTATGGGTATGGTCGGAGGACTTGGCGATGCCGAAAAGCGACAGTTAATTCAGGAAGTATTGGCTCCTCTTGGTCATAACCTTATGGTTACACCAAAAGAAATAGATGTATTTATAGAAGATATGGCTCATGTTATTGCAGGGGGATTGAATGCAGCATTGCATGGAAGAGTCGATCAAGATAATGTCGGTGCTTATACACGATGACAGTTGATGGTTAACCATCAACTGTTTTTTTATGTTGTTCTGTTTATTTATTTAATTGCATAGTATGTAGCTAAGTAAGAGTTAAAGGCAGGATGAGGCTAGGACAAGCCTGTTTTGAATAATCGTTAGGACAAGATTTATTTAAAATAATAATTCCATCTTAACTTAAAATAAAGGAGGAAGGTTCTTGAAAAAGTGGCGTAACCGATTTTCTCTAATCGCAATTAGTTTATTATTTGGCGGGATGATGGGAGTGCAGCTTATGAGTGAGCATGCCGGCTTGAATGAACCAAAACCCCTAATCATACCGGAACCCCGTATCGAAGAACCCAAGGATGTAGTTATAGATATAGAATCTAAGCAGCAAACTGATTCTCGTAATTTGGGAGAAGAAGAAGGGATGTCCAACTTCTTTTCCGACTTAGGATTTACGGTAGCAACAGGAATGGAAAATGCCACGAGGTCTGGACTTGAAGCATTTATGGGAGCTATTAGAAATGGAGTTAGTAAATAAAATCAACTGAAAAAAGACGAAGCTGAAAGCTCTTATTGATGCGGAGTGTCTCCCTTGCTATAATAGGGGATAGTGTATACGTACGTATTTTAGGGGTGAGCCAGACGAATGAATAATGAACAAAGACTAGAGCGCCAGTCGAGGATACGCAATTTCTCGATTATCGCCCATATTGACCACGGAAAATCGACGCTAGCAGACCGGATCTTGGAACGTACTGGGGCTCTTACAGACCGTGAAATGAAAGATCAGACGCTTGATGCAATGGATTTGGAGCGAGAGCGTGGAATTACAATTAAATTAAATGCTGTCCAATTGAAATATAAAGCGAAGGACGGAGAAGAATATATTTTCCATTTAATCGACACACCAGGACATGTCGATTTCACTTATGAAGTTTCGCGTAGCTTAGCCGCATGCGAAGGAGCACTCTTAATTGTAGACAGTGCGCAGGGGATTGAAGCCCAGACTCTGGCGAATGTGTATCTTGCTCTTGATAATGATTTGGAAATTCTTCCTGTCATTAATAAAATTGATTTGCCAAGTGCAGAACCAGAGCGAGTGAAAAAAGAAGTAGAAGATGTAATTGGGTTAGATGCTTCTGACGCAGTCCTTGCTTCAGCTAAAAACGGGATTGGTATTGAAGAGATACTAGAACAAGTAGTTGAAAAAGTACCTGCTCCTGATGGTGATCCCGAAGCGCCTTTAAAAGCTCTGATTTTTGATTCACTTTACGACCCGTACCGTGGGGTAATCGCGTACATACGAATTATTGAAGGAACGGTTCGACCTGGACAAAAGATTCGCATGATGCAAACAGGAAAAGAATTTGAAGTAAGTGAAGTAGGTGTGTTTACACCTAAAGCGGTGAAATGCGATGAATTGACAGTCGGAGATGTTGGATTTCTGACAGCTGCTATAAAAAATGTTGGAGATTCTCGTGTTGGGGATACGATCACGAACGCAATAAATCCAGCAACTGAAGCTTTGCCTGGTTATCGGAAGATGAACCCAATGGTATATTGCGGTCTTTATCCAATTGATACAAACGATTATAATGACTTACGTGAAGCGTTGGAGCGACTTGAGTTAAATGATGCTTCCCTGCAATATGAGCCGGAAACATCGCAAGCACTTGGTTTTGGTTTCCGTTGTGGTTTTCTTGGTTTGCTTCATATGGAAATTATCCAAGAGAGAATCGAGCGGGAGTTTGGGATCACACTAATTACAACAGCACCATCCGTGATTTACCATGTGACGCTCACTGATGGTGAAATCGAAAAAATTGATAACCCATCTAACATGCCGGATCCTCAAAGAATCGAACATGTAGAAGAACCTTATGTAAAAGCAACTGTCATGGTACCCAATGATTATGTTGGTCCTGTAATGGAGCTTTGTCAGCAAAAACGAGGCGTATTTGTGGACATGCAGTATTTAGATGAAGTGCGTGTCCAAATTGTATATGACATCCCGCTTTCAGAAATTGTATATGACTTTTTTGATCAATTAAAATCAAATACGAAGGGATATGCATCGTTTGATTATGAATTAATTGGTTACCGTCAGTCCAAGCTTGTGAAGATGGATATCTTATTAAATGCAGAGAAAGTAGATGCTTTGTCTGTCATTGTTCACCGTGATTCTGCCTATGAGCGTGGTAAAATTATTGTGGAAAAACTGAAGGAACTTATCCCGCGTCAGCAATTTGAAGTTCCCGTTCAAGCAAGTATCGGCACGAAAATTATTGCTCGTTCAACAATTAAGGCAATGCGAAAAAATGTACTCGCTAAATGTTATGGTGGAGATATTTCTCGAAAACGAAAACTACTCGAAAAGCAAAAAGAAGGTAAAAAGCGGATGAAATCCGTAGGGAATGTCGAAGTGCCTCAAGAAGCATTTATGGCTGTCTTGCGCATGGACGATAACTGAACCTGATTTAACAGGCTTGTGTTGAATCGATATTGATTTGATTAGTTAATTCCCCACCGTACAGCCACCCTAGGTGTTCGGCGGTGGGGGATTATTCATACATAGCTCTCTCAAAAATATCGACTGTCTCATTTTGCATTTTCTCTGTTAGATGAGAGTAAGTATCTAGAGTAATACTTATTCTTGAATGACCTAATCGAGCTTGTATATCTTTTGGTTTTGCTCCGCTTTCTAAAAGTAGCGTTGCATGAGTATGTCTTAGTGAATGAAAGTTGAAATCAATTTTAAGGACCTCTCGTAATTTACTACCGCTATATTTGCAACTAGAAGGGGTCACACACACTCTATTTTCTTTTGTGCATACAATGTTACTCCTTGTATAAAACTCTCCGTAAGCGAGCTTATTTAGCCTCTGACGCGACTTTTGATTTTTGAGTATATTAATTAAGGTTGAACCAATTTTTATTTCTCTGTATGAGGCTGATGTTTTTGGGGTTCCCAAAACCCATTCTTGATTTTTATTAATAAGAATCTTATCTACTATAATTAATCCTTTATCTAAATCAACACAATCCCACGTAAGAGCACTTACTTCACTTACTGAATCGGCTACACTAAATTGGACAACGTTTTTGTGGGGGATTATACTGCAGGTAAGAACCCATAAGGAGCGAGTGTCATGACCCAACCAAAACGAGAACGTCGAACGTTTACACCTGAATTTAAAAAACAGATGGTTCAGCTGTATCAGAGTGGAAAATCACGAGCTGCGATTGCTCGAGAGTATGATTTAACGCCGTCTTCTTTAGATAAATGGATCAAACAAGCAACGACCACTGGGTCGTTTAAAGAGAAGGATAATCAATCTGCACAAGAGAAGGAACTCCAACGATTACGTAAAGAATTGGCTCACGCCAAAATGGAAAATGACATTTTAAAGCAAGCCGCGCTGATCATGGGACGAAAGTAAATGTGATTTGGAATAATGCTCACAAGTACTCGGTATCAGCAATGTGCGCCGTCCTAAACCTCTCTCGAAGTACGTATTATTATGCGATTGAATCATGGCCAGCCAAGGGTTGGTTTCCGTTTATACCGTTGCGAAATACAAACCCAAAAGAACACCGAGTAACGAGGCGGTCATTGCCAACAAGTTAAATCGCTCGTTTGCACAAGAAGAAGAACGACATAGTA